>JAPLYA010000047.1 GCA_026395775.1 Candidatus Pacearchaeota archaeon | reverse complement strand
ACATTAATATTATGATTAACCCATCTGAATCCTTCTTCATTTATTCTTGCTGATTTCAGCTTAGAATAAACTTTCTCTCCATGAATTGCTTTCTTGCTATGATTAACTGCTTCGACCTTGCTTCTTTTTTTATAATGTTTCTTATACCTTCTTGGATGGTCTCTACTTTCTTGATTCATTTCTTTCCATGACAAGCATCCCGACTTTTTTCCATTCCAGCGAGTTTTGCCTTCCTTGCATTTAAAATAAGGTTTCCCGCCTTTCTCAGAAACCTTTCTGCAATTTTTCTTGCACCAATATGTTCCATCACCACTCCATTCATTTATCTTAAAGTTTTTAGAAGTTTTATCAACCTGCTCTCTAAAAATTTTATTATCTTTTCCTTGTTTAGCCTCGATGTTAAGAGCAGTGACTATCCCACTCTTAACTCCTGTAGAGATATGAACAGTCAAGTGGTCTCTTCTTCTGATTCTCTTTTTTGCTCTCAAGCTGAACCAAGAAGAGAATAATTTTGTTTTTATTCCGGTTGAATCAGTTGCAAAATCAGTCTCTATCCTTGCCAAAGGCTTAGAGCTTTCTTCTATTAGCATATCTAAAACATTATGCATTAATGGATTTTCCCGATAGTTGCATAATGTTTTGAAACATGGAATGCTTGCATTAATGACCCTAAAGCTTTTAAGGAATTTTAGATAACTCTTTGCTCTTCTTGCTGACAAATCAGGGAATTTGTGCCATATCAATAAACAAGAAACATAGCTCTTCATTTTCTTGTTATTGCACACGCAATTTGTAAGGTATCTCACAAATTCAAAGAAATTTTGAAATTCATTTTCTCGAACCATATTGTATAGTACCTCGTTTCTTGGCCACCTTTTCCTCTTTTTCATACTAATATATTGTGCCTAACTAGTAGATTTACTTTGTGGAAGATAAATTCATAAGATTTATATACTAATTGTGCCTATATAATTTGTGATGGTGTACATACGCTCAAAAAAGGTAAAAGGCAAGATTTATTATTATGTTGTAGAAGGCAAGCTAGATAGAAAGGGGAAAGTTAAGCAGAAAGTGATTATGTATCTGGGCAATACCAAACACATAGTAGAAGTTTTTAATTTTTATAAATCTCATAAAAAACACTAATTTTTTACACATAGCATCTCTAGTAGATAAATATTTAAAAAGGAGATTTTTGTCAATAGCTTATGAACTGGTCAAAACTAAACATAATTGCAGGGGCATTTGGTATTTTGGGAATTTGTTTTTTTGCATCCGCTACGTATTCTAGTACTAATGCCATTACTTCATTTGGCAGAAGAGTCATGAAAATTGGAGATTATAGGGGAGATGTTCAAGCTTCTGGCAAGTCCAATAAGGTTAGTTTATCTGCTTCAGCTTATAGGCCGAGATTGCATTTTTATAGAGGGGATACTAAAGTTGAGGTTGAAGAAGTAAAATCTTACTTCATACCATTTAATGCTCAAGTTGTTACAACTGTTGAAGTTAATGGTGTTGAAGTTACAGATCCGCAAATTGTTCGTGATGCAAAAGATTTAGCTGACTCTATTCTAGAGAAAACTGCAAATCAAGCACATGATGAAAGAATGATTAATTCTAGTAAGGCTACAGAAAAAGCTGAAATAGATTTAAGGCATGACAGATAGCTAATTCTTTATTATCTTGGTAAATAGCTCGCCCTGACTGGCTCGGGATACTAGTTCGGTGTTTTCCTCATGCTCAAACATCTCGCCGATATCTATTTTAGTAATTTACTAGAATTTTTGATACATTAATAAAATTGTATTAGTTATTTAAATAAACAATAAAAACCCACCACTTGTCTAATGATATAGCTTATTTTTACCAAATAATTCTATAATAAATCATAATACTTATACTAGTAAATGATAACAAAATATTTATAACGGGGCTTATAAGAGATATAGAGATGGAAGGGCAAAAAACATTAATAGGTGAGAAAAAAGCTTCTTACAGTTTGGCTGAAGTTCTGAAGATAGTTGCTTTTGGTTCTGAGACTAGGGAAGCTTTGGAGAAAATTTCAAAATCTCATAGGGGAGCTATTATTGTTTTATCTGAAAGTGCTAGAAATATTTCAGAAGGGGGTTTTAATATAAATTCTAACTTTACAGCCCAGAGAATGGCTGAACTTGCGAAGATGGATGGAGCAATAATAATTGATTCGAAGATGAAGAAAATACTGTATGCAAACACGTTACTTGCTCCTGATCTCAAGATAAAAAGCAAGGAAACTGGAACCAAGCACAGGGCTGCTGAAAGAACAGCCAAGCAATTAGGAGTTATAGTCCTTGTTGTATCTGAAAAATCTTCTGTTATCTCTATTTACTATAATGATAAGAAATATATCCTAAATGATTTAACTGAACTATTGTATAAGGCAAGAGAAGCTATTGAGAATTTAGAGAGACAGAAAAGCGAACTTGATTTAATCTTAAAGAGATTTGATTCTTTGGAGGTTTCTTCTCTTGTGAATATTGAAGACTTGGCTCAGATAATCAATAAGCTTATTTTATTTTTCAAAGATGCTGAAAATGGCTTGATTTATGTTGCTGAACTTGGGAAACATGGAGAAACTCTTAGAACTAGATTTAATCTTGCAACTTCTATTTTTAGAGACGAGCTAGCGAATTTAAAATTAGATTATGGGAGATATTTCAATATGGATAAGGTTATAGAGATGATAACTCATTTGAAAACCCCCACATTGGAACAGTCAATGAAAATTCTAAGTTCTCAGGCAAAACAAGAGAAGAATAATTTTCTCCCTCTAGGCTATAGATTATTGATAAAAATGATAAGTAAAGATAAGGCTGAGCTTTTGATTAATAATTTTAAGGACATAAAGGGTGTTTTGTATTCAGAAAGCGAGGATATTGCTGAAGCTGGGAATATTGAAGAAAAACTTGCTAGGAATATAAAAGAGTTTTTAGCTAGCAGGGTTGTGGGGTTATAATTTTCTGAGAAATAATAACTAACTGATGTTTTGTATACTTGGTAATTGTGTATGATGTTTTTATTGGAATAAACAATTTTTTAAACTAATGAAGACAATTTTTCTTGTGGCAAATAAATTTTATCTTTTACTTCTAATGTCAGAAAAATAAACTACAGCCTTTAGGCTGTAGACGTTGCCTTGCAACGCCAGATTTTTCTGAGCACAAGAAAATTGTTCGCAATCTCACAATTTTCTGTGCCCGAGAATCTGCTGATTCTTTTGGCATCCTAACCAAAAAAATCCTTCAGGATTTTTAGGGTCCCGAAAATCCTTAAAAGATTTTCGCGGAAACAAGGGGCTTTACAAACCGCACCTTTTAAGGCTTCAAGAATTTATGTTCTTGATAGTGCTCAAAAACATTAGTTTTTGACATGCGGTGCCCCATTGTTTTTTTGATATTATCAGTAAATAATAAATAATTTTAGTATACTTAAGGCGGGTGTTCAAGGTTTTTTTAATCGAAGTCCAAAATTTTAACAGCAAATAGAATCTTATTGACTGGCTAACTCTAAAACTAGTTTTTCATCTTCAAGCTTATAGCCAACTAGGGGCATTTTTATTGGAAGAAGCTTGACATAAACTTTGTCTTGAGAAAATGCCTTGATCTCTATGCTGTTTTCAAGCTTGTTTATCATCACATCTTTTAAGCTGGATACTCCAGGAACATCTATCTCATATATAACTCGATTGCTTAATCTTCTTACTTTTGTTTTAGCTTCTTGTCTTGGCAGTTTTGCAAGCTTTTTGGCTTGCTCTTCTGAAATCTGTTTTTTTAATTGGGGCTTGGCTTGTTCTAAATTTTTTATTTGCATATTTTGAATTCCTGGGCTGAAGCCTTGAACTTGAATTTTTGGAGCTTGCCCTGTTCCTGAAGAAATATTTATGCTTATTCCTCTTGCAAAAGGAGATTTTTTTGCCTTTTCCACATCTTCGCCTAGCTCTTTATCTAATGTTTTGAACTGGCCATCTATTTGTTTTAATAAAGAATCAAATAAGCCTTGGAATGGCATTTTTGTTTCAAATGGCAAGCTAATGGAGTCATCCTGGCCTAGAAAGCCAAAATCTTTTTGTCTTTTTTCTCTTCCAAGATTAGTGCCGCAGCTTGGGCAGAATTCAAAGTCTTTTGAGATTTTTCTATCACATCTAGGGCAGCTTTTTTTGAAGAACATTATCTAATCTAATAAGCTGCATTTAAAAAGATTGTGGAAGCTTGAATTTTTTTGAGAGTTAATAACTAACTGCTGTTTTGTATACTTTTTAACTGAGTTCTTGGTTTGGGTAATTGTTTTCTTAACTTTTGAACACAAGAAAATTGCTCATAATGTTCGCAATTTTCTGTGCCGAAAATTCTCTATTTAACAAGAATTTTCTTGCACTCACTACTTGTTTACTGAGATAGTTTTCTTTTTACTTCTAAAATAATTTAGAAACCTTTTTTAACATAGTTTTCCTATTCTTATCATGGGTGAAGAAAAAGAGGTTGCAGAGGGGGTTATAGAAGAAAGTCCTGAAGAGAAAGCTAGGAAATACAATATTAATATCGAGAAGCTTGAGGAAGAGCAGAAGAAACTGGCTAAAAATATTGTTTTGAAAAATTCTATTGATTTTTATCTTGCTGATAGAATAGCCGGAATTGAAAATATTTTCTTCAAAAATAAGATAATTTCGGCAATCGTTGTTATGGTTGATGGAGAGATTGTTGAGCAGGAATATTTTGAAGACAAAATAAGATTTCCTTATATTCCTGGTTTGAGAGCTTATCGTGAGTTGCCTAATATGATGCAGGCTTTCAACAAACTTGATGAAAAACCAGATGTTATTTTTGTTCGTGGGCATGGAGTTATTCATCCAAATGGGTTGGGGATAGCAAGCCATTTTTCACTTGCTTCTGGAATTCCTACAATAGGAGTTGCTGATTCTTTGATTGTTGGGCAAATTCAAGGAGAAGACATTATTTTTAATGAAAAGAAAGCAGGAAAGGTTTTGAAAGTTAAAGAGGGAGCCAATCCTATTTTTATTTCTCCTGGAAGCATGATTTCAGTTGAATCTGCTTTTATGCTTGCTAAAAATAATATTCAAGAGGGGCATAAGATTCCTGAAGTTTTAAGATTAGCTAGAAAATATGCAAAGGAAATTATGAAAGAGCTTTATTTGAATTAAGAATAGGGTTTAATTGAGAATTAAAAGATAAGCTTCGCTTTGTATATGTTTTAATTGTGTTTAGTTGGGTAATTGTTTCCAAATTTTTGAAAATCTATCACCTAACTGCAAATTATTTTTACCTATTTAATCAGAGTTTTTTGATTTTACTAGATTTGTTTCTAAATGTCCCAGGCCTTTTATATCATGTTTTGTTTCTGTCATTATTCCTGATAAGGGCTCTGTTATGTAACTTAAAATGTTTTTAGGATTTTTAACAGGCTTAACCTCTTTAATAAACCTAAAAAATATTAAAGAAACTAGAATCCTCACTAATGCAGATAGCAAGAACAGGAATAAATAGATACTCATAAAGCTTATTTCTAAATATTGAGCTAAAAATCCGCCAAGTATTGCGCCTATAAATATTCCTAGACCTGCTAGAACATTGAAATAAGCTACACAAATTCCTCTTCTTGGAACAGAGACAGAATCGTAGATAAAGTTGCTTGTGCCGAGATTAAAAGCAGCCCAGCCCAATCCCGAAATTATCTGAGGCACAAGAATTAAGTAGATCGGTGAGGAGTTTAGAGTCCAGAAGATTGGAAAAATTGCTATCAAAATTGTACCTATTTTCAGCAGTCTTCTATTTCCATATTTATCTGAAAACTTGCCCCAAATGGGCATAAAAATCAAAGAGACAAGTGCTGCTGATAAATTCACAAGCATAAATACTAGATAGCTGAACTTAAGCTCTTTAAGCATGTAAACAGAGAAGAAGATTCCTCCAATATTTACAGCAAGTTGCATTAAACTTGCGAATAGCACAAATTTTCCAAAATTGTTGCTTGGAGCTTTTTTTATAAACTGCCATATTGAAAAATAATAATCTTTTTTCAGCTTGAATCTAGGCTCATAATGTTTTTTGAATAAAGAAGCTGAAATTAATCTAGCTATACAAGCAATTAAAAATAAAACCGAGAAGCCCAAAAGAACGAAGCCCTTTGTTTTGAAAAAATCTAGAATAAATGCTGCTACAAATGAAGAAATTAAAGCAATTGCCCCGCAAATTTTATTTCTTCTGCCAAAATACTTCCCTCTAATTTCTTCAGGAACAATATCTCCTAATAATGAAAACCAGGCTGGACCTGCAATTGCTCCAAAAACGGCATATAAGGAATAGAACACAATTAGAACTGTTGCCAGATGAGTTGAAAATAAATTTTTCCAGAAGAATAAAGCTAAAATTACAAATGGAAGGAGCATGAGGGCATGGAGAGTTACTCCTATTGTAATTATTTTTTTTCTTGAATATTTTTCCATTAATCTTGAGCCCAGAATCTGGGATATTGGAGCAAGCAGAGAAGCAAAACTGCTGAGAAAACCAATTTGGGCATTGTTTGCATTCAGAGTTAGGGCAAAAGGGGTTATGTAGCTGTCTGTTAAGCCTGACATTATGCTTGCTGCTCCTCCTTCTTTTACACTTAATTTGAGTGTTGCTTCTTTTAACTTCTGTTCAGTCTCTTTTTTCATTTATCTAACTAGAAAATTAGCTTAATAAATTTTTACCTAAGAATTTATCTTTGAGAGATAATAACTAAGCCGATGCTTTTGTATACCTGAAAATTGTGCGAGCGCTGGAATAATTAAACAACCAACACAATTACCTTTGAGGCGAGAAAGAGTTTTTGTTTTAACTCTTAAAATAAAAAATGCAGCTTCCGGGAATTGAACCCGGCTCTAAACCTTGGGAAGGTTTCATTCTACCGATAAACTAAAGCTGCTTATTCTTTTCTAGAATTCGAGATATTTAAGATTTGGGGTGTTGGAGTTTATGCTGTCTCTGCTGTTGATTTTTGATTATTTTTTATCTTAGAAAGAACTCTTCTGAACTCGCGTGAAAAATCTTCTTTTGAAGGGATATTTTTACCATATGTACTAATCACTTTATCATAAACATCTTCTGCATTTCTGCAATAAACTAATGGTGTCCTTCTGTATTCAGAATTATCAATGGAGTTTCTTCTTGACTCTGCATATCTCTGCGCGATTAATCTTTTTATTCTTTTATCAAATTCTCTAGCTCTATCTTCCCCATGGCATTCTCTAATTCTTCCTTTAATTTCTTTAAATTTTTCATATTCCCCATAATTTCTAAAATCTCCATGGCCCCTATTCTTTTTACTTTTTCCGTAGAAAGCTCTTGGGGGGTGAAACTCCACAAATCCGCAATCAGGAATTAAAAAATCAATCCCCCCATTGTCAATCCCTCTATTTCTAACTTGCCATGTCTCATTTCTTTTGACTTTCCATCTAGGAATATACCTTTCAAATAAATGAGCAACTGCAGCTTCTGATGCAGAATGATAGCAATTCCCGTTATAGAGAACATTCATATTTGATTCTGCTGCTTTTATCCCGCCTTTTTTGCAGTTTTTTATTTTTTGCTCTTCACTAAATCCCCAAATGCCCAAACCGAGTTCTACTACTCTTCTCCCACCTTTTCTTCCAGCTTCACTCCTTTGTTCTTCACTAAGCCCAAAAATACCAATCCCTAGTTCTTTTGTCCTTCTTCCTGTTTTCCTTCCAATTTCTCTTTTTTGTTCTTCACTAATCCCATGAACTCCCAATCCCAAATCCGCTGATATTCTCCCCCCTTTTATTCCTCCAATAGAGCCATATTTTCTCCCATTTTCTATTCCAGTTTGTCTTTCAAGAGTTTTTATTTATTGTAATACCCCACAGCTTGCTGTGGGGAAGTGGTGGTTCGGTGTCCAGAGCTTGCTCTGGGGTTAATACCCGTTTATTCTGTATTCTCTATCTTCTTCTAAAATACCTGAAAGATAGTTTGTTATGCTGTTAGGATGAACATGAAGAAGTTGGGCTAGTTCGGCATTTGTACTTAGTTTTTCTAAATTCCCTGCTCTATGCGCTTCAATTTCTTCTTTTATCAAGTCTATAAGTGCCTGTTTATCTTTTCTACCAATTTTGTTATACCCCAAATTTCTTTCTCCTATCATGGATTCTGACTTATTTCTTCGAGGAATATTCATTTTTTCCATTAAATTATAGAGATGACTCTCCGATACCCCCAACTCTTTCCCCAAATCTCGAAGACATTTTCTTCCAAATTGATGTTCATATAAAAGCCAATCTTGTAAACTGGGAACTTTATATTGTTCCTGAACTCTTTTTTCTATCTCGAGCCATCTTTTATATTTCTTAGGTCTGGGGCTTCCAGCTATAATTTTCTGCAAACTTCTTATGTTTTGGCAAACAAGATGAGTATGCAAATCCTCTAAACATTCTAATTGTGTCATTTTTCTTCAAAATTCCCAGAAAAACCAACCTTAAAAAGCTTACTATTTTGTAACCACTTTATAGATACAAATATTTAAAGAATTAGGCTCTTGCTGTCTTCCAAACTAGCTCAAAATATTTTCTGTAGCCTTCTGCTATTGCTTTGTCTTTTATGACTATTGCTATTGGATTCTCTTTGCTCCACAAGATGATGGCAACTTTATCTCCGTAGATATTAATTGCTAATGGGGAGGAATATTTTTCCGGGAGATAGCGAATTTCAGCTAGAGGGATTTTTGGAAGTTTGTCACTTGAGATGATTCTTGCATGAATTTTCTTCTTTTTTCTAGCTAGATCATACCATTTGAAATAAAAGGGGAGAACTTCAAATGCTGAACTAGAAGCCCCAAGAATCAGAATTTCTTTTTCTTCAAGCTGTTCTTGAAAAACTGTTTTTAGTCCCTGCTTGCCTTTGTAAAAATTTGTTTCTTCTTTTTCTTTTGTTTTCTGGTAGAAAGAAAGCATTTCTGGCAGGGATTGCTGGATTGTTGTTTCTTTTTCTTTTAAAATATCTAGGAACTTATTTGGGGAAGACGCTTGGAATAATCTTCTGTTGTTTTTGAGAATATAACCCACCAGTCCTTTTTTTATTAGCATTTCTGTTGTATCATAGACTGTTCTTCTATGCAAGCCGGATTTTCTTGAAATTTGTCCGGCTAGACTCGGACCGAGCTCCAGTAGTGCTGAATAAACTAAAGACTCATTATGGGTTAAGCCGGATTCCTGAAGGATTTGTATGTTCATACTATTATTAGCTTTCTTGGCTTTTTATATCTTACTAATGGGGTGATAAAAATCACCACATAACCTTATTTGCCGGTTTTATTTTGCTAATTCAACATGACAATTAAAAAACCCTTTTTTCGACAGCAAACAAAAGCTGAAATTAAAAGAAAGAATTTAGTTGAAACTGTTAGCCTTGCTGATCTTGTTGGGTTGCAGACAGACCAGTTTGTTATTCTTCAGGAGACTTTAGTCCCTAGGGGTTATGAATCAGCAAGAAAGTTCATGAAGCACGGATATGAGGTTAAGCTAAAGAGAGTTTATTCTTTGGAGCAAGCGATAAGAGAAGGCAAGACTCCGGTTCAGTTAAGAGAGCAAGCTTTTAATGATATTGACACTAGAAATTACTGTGGTTATAGCTTCTTGCCTTTAGGTAGAGACAGGAGAAAGAGAAAAGTTTCTTTGGTGGAATGTTTGGAGGGAGCTAGAATTTTTGCATATGCCCATCAAGTGAGTGGAGCAGGCATAAAAGTTAAAGCTTATTCTGATTCAGCAAGAGTTAGACTTGATGGAGCAGAAGTTGTAGCTGAAGTTCCTTCGAGAACTAAAGATGAAGAGAGAATTCAACTTAAACTTGTTTCTGTTCCAATGATCGATTGTCCTGAAAAATATGGGGTTACTTTAAATATTGGTTCAGATCATTCTTGTGGAAGCAAGAGATTTAACATAAGATACAAATATACTGACGACAAGGAAAGCTCGGGTATTGTTAACTCTTGTTGTCATGAAATTGCAGCTTATTTGGAGTTAATACAGCAGCAATGGCAAGAAATGAATATTATCCCTTTACAAATGAGCCAGTTTGCAATTCCAAGCCAAGAAACAGTGGATTATTACTTGAAATTGGAAAATAATGTTTTAGTAAAAGACACAAATTTGTTATGCGAAGATAAGTTGAGAAAGCCAAATAGAGCTGAAAAAGAAATTGGATTGTGGAATTTTGTTCTAGCTTTAGGGCATGACAGGACTTTTTATTCAAGAGCATGCAGGGATGGGGATGTTCAGGCTTATAGGTGGAGATAATTGAAAGGAGTGAAAATGGCAAAAAGAGAAGATGAAGGCAGATTAGAACGTGTTGTTTATAAAACTGTTCCTAGTGTTGAAGAAGCGGGGCAACTTGGAAGAGAATTACAAAGAAAGGGGTATAATCCCCGATTTACCGATGCTAAGTTTATATCTGGAAATGAAGAAGGGTATGATGTTTATGCTGTCTCAGCAAAAAGAACTCCAAAAGGATTTCGAGCAAAGAGAATCCGGATGGTTGGGATTATTGGGGATTAGTTAGTTTTTTATATTCTGGTTTTATAGCTTTCTTATGAAAAATAAGAAATTTTACATTACTACAACGATACCCTATGCAAATGCCCCTCCACATATAGGTTTTGCTTTGGAGATTGTTCAGGCAGATGTTTTAGCTAGATGGCACTCTCTTCTTGGTGAAGATGTTTTTTTCTTGACAGGAACAGATGAACATGGTGTAAAAAATTATAAAATGGCTAAGGAGGTTGGTTTGACTCCTCAGCAATTTGTTGATAAAAACTCAGATTATTTCAGGGAGCTTACAAAAGTTCTGAATATTTCTAATAATTATTTTATCAGGACAACTGATAAAAAAGCTCATTGGCCTGGAGTTATTAATTTATGGAAAATCTTAGCAAAAAAAAGAGATATTTATAAGAAAAAATACAAAGGCAATTATTGTTATGGTTGCGAGAGATTTGTAATTGAAAAAGATTTGATAGATGGAAAATGTCCAAATCATCCAAATTTAACTCCTGAATTAATAGAAGAAGAAAATTATTTTTTTAAACTTTCAAAATATTCAGATAAAATTATAAATCTAATTAAAAAAGATAAGCTTAAAATTACCCCTGAAAAATGGAAGAATGATTTCTTATCTTTAATCAAAGATGGTTTAACTGATGTAAGCTTTTCAAGAGATAAAAAACATTTACCTTGGGGTATTCCTGTTCCTGGTGATGAAAATCAAGTTTTATACGTCTGGCCAGATGCACTTACTAATTATATTACGGGAATAGGATATCCTGATAAAAAATACAAGAAATATTGGCCTGCAGATGTTCATGTTGTTGGCAAGGACATGCTAAGATTTCATACGGGGATTTGGCCTGGAATGTTATTATCTGCAGGAATTAAATTGCCAAAAGAAGTTATTGTCCATGGATTTTTAACAGTTAATGGACAGAAAATGTCAAAATCCCTTGGCAATGTTGTAAATCCAATTGAATTAAGAAAAAAATATGATGCAGATTCTATTAGATATATTCTTATGAGAACAATTCCTTTTGGAGATGACGGCGACTTTTCAGAAAAAGCTTTGGTTGAAAGGAATAATTCTGAGCTTGCTGACAAACTTGGCAACTTAGTTTCTAGAGTTTCAGCTCTTGCTGAAAAATATGGACTGGTAAAGACAGAAAATAAGCTTGTGAAGAAGTTGAAAGTTAAAGAGATCTCAAGTTTGATTGAAAATTATGAGCTTGATAAGGCTTTAAACTTGATATTTGAGTTTGTTGATTCTTGCAATTTATATGTTCAGGAGAATGAACTCTGGAAATCTGGAGATAAGAAAAAGCTTTATGAGCTAGCTGATTCAATAAAAGCCTTGGCTATCTTACTTTGGGCTTTTATTCCTGAAACTTGTGAGAAAATATCCAAGGTTTTTAATTTTAAAATTGATTTTAAAGAGTTAAAGAAGCCACTTAAAATTGGCAAGATAAGAAAAGCTGAAATTTTGTTCAGGAAAATCGAAGTTGATGAGAAGCAAGAAGAAAAAGTTAATAAAGCTGAAAAAATTGAGAAGATTGAGGGAATTGCTACAATGAGTGAAATTGTTCAATATGGGGACTGGGAAAAACTTGATTTAAGAGTGGGAAAAATAATAAAAGTTGAAGATATAGAGAATGCAGACAAGCTGTATAAGCTTACAATTGACATTGGCAAAGAGAAAAGAGTGGTTTGCGCGGGTTTGAAGAAGTTTTATTCTAAAGATGAACTCAAGAATAAGAAATGTATTCTTTTTGTGAATTTAGCTAGCAGAATGATGAGGGGAATTGAAAGCAGAGGAATGATACTTGCTGCTGTGAATGAAGATGAGTCTAAAGTGAGATTAATTCAGCCTGATTCTGAGATAGAGTTGGGAGCTAGAGTTAGATAAAATTTTAAACTAGAGATTTCTTGATTATGGATAACTGCGGGGATAGATAATATTTTTGCGCAGTTATACAGATAGAGAACTGCAAAATAAATGTAACATAAGTAGCGCAGTTGTCTATAAATTAAGGGCTCGTGGTTCAATGGCACAATGTCTCGTTCACGTCGAGAAGGTTCAAGGTTCGATTCCTTGCGGGCCCATTTTGTTACTTTATTGATGCTGAGAAGTAAAAAATAAGCCGATGCTTTTGTATACTTGATAATTGTGCAATTGGCGGGGGGTAATTGAATTCCTAGAAATATTACTGAAAACTAGAATTATCTCAAACCTACTGCTTTCAAGAATCTTACACTAAAAGTATCTGGTTTTCTTGTTTTGCCCAGAATTTTAGCTGCTAAATCTAGGTAAGCCTGGGCTGATTTTGAACCTGGTCTGGTGTGGACAACTGCATTTTTTTTGGCTAGGGATTCTCCAATTGCCTTATCTTCTGGAATTATGCCAAGAATAGGAACTTCTAGCATTTCCTTTATGCTTTGAAGAGGCATTTCGTTTCTATCACCTGAAACTCTCGTTACTATAACCCCTTTTACTTGTTTGTTAAGCTCTTTTGCTAAAGTGATTGTTTTGAGTGCATCTGTTACTGATAAAATATTGGGATTTGCGACAACTATTATCTCGTCAGCTGAATTTATAGCGAATTTCGCTTCTTCTCCTAAACCAGCTGCTGAATCTAGGATTATATAATTTGAAATCTTCTTTAGATCTTTTGTTATTTCTTCCATTTTTTTTGAATCTATTTTCTTTACATCTTTTAAAGATAAAGAACTAGGGATAATCTTGGTTCCTGATTCGTGCTCATAAATAGCTTCTCCTATTTCTGCTTTATTTTGAAGAACATGATTCAGATTTACAGGGACAATTGGAGCCCCGAAGTATAAGCCGAGATTTGGGGTTGTAAGATTGGCATCTACTATTACGACATCTTCCTTAAACTTATTTAGGGCTGCTCCTAGGTTTACTGCAGAACTGGTTTTTCCAACTCCTCCTTTTCCTGAAATGATAGCATAAACTGTTGACATTTTATTGCTGGATAAATTTTAGTATTTTAATTATTTATTTATTGTTAAATTGAAAACTCTTTAGTTGCAGGAAAAATTGGGTTAATTGGTTTAATTATATAACTTACAACTCCCTACTTTAACTTGAAGCTTTTCTTTTTAACTTAATATTTTATTAATATATACATAAGCAAAGGTTTTTAAAGTTTAAGGTTATTGGTTTTTTGAGGCGAGGAATAAAGAATCGTCTTAGGATTCTGGGAAGAAATATGAGAATTAATGATTATGAATTTATGAAAAGGCTTCAAGTAGCTGGCGAAGTTACGGGCGTTGGATTGGCTGCGATTTCTGCGAGTTTAAGAGCAACTACTCCGGTCTTAGTGGGGGTTTGTTGTTATGCAGCAGCAAAGATTTTAGGTTATGTTGGGGATCAGAAGTATAGACAAGCCTTTGAGGATGAATTAACAATGGGGCCTGAAACAAGAAGATAGAACTTTCTAAACATAAATTCTAAAGAATCTGCTTGATATATGTGATAAATCTTTCTAATGCCTCGTTATACTCTTTTAGCTTGTCGAGATTAACTTCAATCCACTCTCCGCGATAGAGAATTTTTAGAGCTACATTCTTCCTAAATTCGCCATCTCTTGTTTTTTCTAGTTCTGGAACTTTCTTGAAAAAATCAAGCAAATCCATTGCTTTTAGTACATCTGGATTTTTCTTGTAAACTTCGCGAATTTTGTCTATTTTTATTTTTGGAGCATCTGGGATTGAGGAAATTTTCTTGTCTTTTTTTGCCTTTTCTAGTAATCTATCGATTGAAGATTCAATC
>JAPLYA010000053.1 GCA_026395775.1 Candidatus Pacearchaeota archaeon | reverse complement strand
TCCCGAAAGAGTTATATCTCATTCCTTGCTTTAGAATTTTATTGCTTTTACAAAAAGGACATTTCATATTATCACCTCCTCGTATAGAAAGAGGAGATAATTGTATATAAATCTATCTGACGATAACTATACAGTATCTATTCTAAGAAAGATTTAAATAGCGGGTAATACTTGATAATATTAAGAAATATTAGATATATTCTAGATTATCTGATAATATGGAGTAATACAAGACTTAATATGAAAGGACGAATTTCAGCTACTGTTGATGAAGAAACAATAAAAATGATAGATGATATGCTAAAGAAAGGTATTTATAGGAATAAATCTCATATTATTGAAGAAGCAATAAAGCTTCTCAAGAAGCAAAAATGAAAAAATTTGATAATTTTTGCCTTTTAAACAGGAGTTCAAAATGAAAAAAGGGTTGAGCAGGAAAAGTCAAGTCACATTATTCATCATAGCAGGAGTTGTATTGGTAGCTTTGGTTGCCCTATTGTTTTTATTTAAGGGAAAGAACATTGTTGAAATTTTCAATCCGAGTGCTGCTAGTCCTGAAAGTTATATTGAAAAATGTGTGAAAGATGCAGCAAGCAATGGAATTGATATAATGCTCGGGCAAGGGGGATATATTGACCCCAAAAATTTCAAACTCTATCAAGATAAGAAAGTTCAGTATTTGTGCTATACAAACAAATACTATTATCCTTGTGTAAATCAAGAGCCTTTATACATTGAAAGATTAGATAATGAGATTAAAAATTATATTAAAGACAAGGTTGAAGATTGTTTCTATTCGTTAAAGCAGGACTATGAAAGCAAGAATTATGTTGTGAGTCTTGGAGCTAGTGACTTGCAGGTTAATTTGATGCCAAAGCAAGTTGAAATAACTATTGACAAGAAAGTTGAGATAAGCAAGAACGAGCAAATAGAGAACTTTGATAAGTTTAAAGTTAAGTTCAATAATCCGCTCTATGATTTGGCCATGGTTGCAATCGAGGCTGTAAATCAAGAAGCTAGATTCTGCTATTTTGAATATACTGGCTATATGATGTTATATCCTAGTGTTGAAATTGAGAAAAAAGCTGTTGGAGAGGCTGAAACCTCTAGCAAAATTTACACAATCATGGATAGAATAACGAGCAAGAAGCTTTATATTGCTATCAGAAGCTGCGCTTTCCCTCCTGGATTATGAACTGAGAGGTAAAAGATAAACTTTATTCGCCGCAAGGTTGAAAACAATTCGCACTTCCAAATAATTGTTGGATAGTGAAATGCGAATTGTTTTGTGGGTGTTCATTGGTTTGAACAATTACCACAATGAAAACAATTACAAAGTCAACAAAACAAAGTTAGTATTTACCAATAGAAGACAAAAATGAAGAATGATAAAAAAAAATTTATTAGAAAAGAAAGTTTGTGCTATTTGCAAATTTTGATTTTGATTGCTAGTATATTTGCTTTTTCTTTTATTATTTATCAAAATGGAAACCTAGAATCTAAAATAATCAAAGATAAT
>JAPLYA010000008.1 GCA_026395775.1 Candidatus Pacearchaeota archaeon | reverse complement strand
CATGAAATCCAACCAAGAGCTTGGTAAACAACATCAAATTCCCAAGACCATCTAACCCAGGATGCGATAAGCTTATCTTTATATTCGGTATTTTGATAAAGTTTATTGAGTTCCTTTGAAGAGCGGAAGCTGTTACCAATACAACCGTTGGCAAGAAGCTCTTCCATCATACATCTCAAAAGGACTAAGTCAGCAACATCAAGAAGCGTCAGTAACCCCTTATACTTGAGGTATTCATTCTTATAAAGTAGATCATCCGGTGAAACATTATCGCCATGCACAATTTTATTTCTAAGGTTGTAAAAATCCGATGCCCACCACTCAGCTAAAGTCTTTATACACATACAATTCTCATCACTGGCTTTTCTATTTTCTTTAGTAAAATTCCTCAAGACAATATGCTCTTTAACATACTTTACAAAGTATTTCTTTTTCTCGTTACTCTTCCTGGGAAATTTTAGTAGAATCTCAAAAGCTGTTGCCATCATGACTATTTTGGAAAGCTCGGAAAGTCGAGCATTTTCTACATGTGCCAACCTAAACCATTCAAGACTTCGAAGTAAACGCTCACGAACA
The DNA here is from genome assembly GCA_026395775.1 of Candidatus Pacearchaeota archaeon. GTDB lineage: Archaea > Nanobdellota > Nanobdellia > Pacearchaeales > GW2011-AR1 > JAPLYA01. The sequence goes on along the minus strand of JAPLYA010000008.1, from coordinate 1,250 downwards.
TCCACAGAGAAACTATTCACAAAACATTTATCAAAACCGGCAATGAATTCTTTGTCTTGGCCTAAAAGGGCCTTACTTATTACAAAGGGGCGTTGAAATTTAGAACTACCGATTTTAACTGTGCTAGTAATGTTACCAAATTTAAATGAAATAAAATCATCTTGCACAGAATTAGGTAAACGTAGGGAATATAGTTCAAAATTATCCGCAGATGGAATAGTGGAACGCCAACTATAGTTTCCCCCTGAAACAATTATTTTTAGCGCAGGAACAATGGAAGCAAATATTAAAATATCTACGGCTTGTCTTATAGTTTTCAATACAGAATCATTTAATAAAAACTCGTGATTATAAAAACAAATCATTATTGTGTCTATTGGATTCCCTCCATAATCTACAAATAAATTAAACAACTTATTTAAATACGCTTTTATTTCTGGATCAGTGATTTTTTTTTGATTGCCTTTTTCAAAGTACGGCCAAAATGTTATTGGGCCAAGTTTTACGCTTTCTTTTAGCTCAGCCCAAGGCAAGAAAGAAATGAACAAATCCTCATTAGCCATGCTATCTCAGTAATTTAAAGCCATTATCATTTTTGTACTTCTCGAACTTTTCCGCCTTTTTTCCGGTTTCAGTTTTAGGTAAATTTAACGTAATTTTACCGACGTACTTGCCAGATTTATTTTTAATTCCAAGACCTGTAACATCTTTTGAAGGAATCACCCAGAAAGTATTGTTCTTCTCAGTATAAAAGATGAAATAAAGGTTGTCTCTTGGCTCAAAAGAGAGCAAGGGAAATTTGTTCCATTGCTTAGTTTCTTTAGAGCGAGCCTTGATTTGGATATCCAAATATCTCTTACTATTCAAACGAATTATGCAATCAATGCCTTGATCATCGACCAAAGTCATATAAACATCGAAGCCTCGTTTCAACAATTCAGCGACTACCAAGTATTCTTGGCGTTTTCCAAATGAAGCAGTATCCCTATATCTCATTTTTAGAAATGTAATCTAATGCTTCCTCCTCGTTTTTTTCGATGGCAATTTCAACGACCTTCTTTGCAACTTCTAATAATTCCTTTGATTTCTTTCTTGCTTCGTGCGATTGCTTGACTAGTGAAGCGAGTTTTTGCTGGGTTTCAAGGGGAAGAAGGGGAATAACAAATTCCTTAATTTCTTTTGGGTAAATATATTGCTGGGCAGATGCGCTTTTCCATTTTTCAGACTGAAGTTGTCCTATTTTAGAATTT
>JAPLYA010000071.1 GCA_026395775.1 Candidatus Pacearchaeota archaeon | reverse complement strand
TTGTACTGCATTAACCAAATCATATTTTTCTCTCAAAATTTTGAAATGAAGCTTTTCTTCTTCTGCATTTTCAAGATTTTTAATATCCCAATAATCTTTTTTCCAAAAAAAATGATTATCCAAAACATGAACTAAGCATCTTCTTGCTCCCGGGGTTCTGTATTTTCTAATTGCCCTTATGCCTTGAATTTTATCAGGAAAAGAATCAAAAAAGGCAGTAGCAGGGGTTTGTTCTTCCATATAAAACGGGCCGTGAGCTGGGGATTCTAGTGTATTAGTAATTTTTTGAGGGTTTTCTCTAGGCAGATTGGCAGGATTAATTGAGCATCCGGTTACTAATAAACTTAACAAGCCATATAGTAATTTTTTCATTTCAATTCAGAATAAGGTCTGAGGCCCATCACCCCATATTCTAGCAAATTAAACATTTATAAATTTATATTTCTCTAGATACTGGTTATCAATTAGAAAAAATAATTAATAGTATTTATCGAATATAACTTAAGTTATTTGGTGATTGCAGAAGTAATTTATTAAAACAATTAATAAAACGAGTTTTAAAATGATTTTAAGAGATGACGATAACTATACAGTATCATTTCTCTAGAATATGCATCAAGTTTGTTTACCTAATCCTTCATATTCAGTTAAAATTTCTTTAAGATTATCAAAACCAACCACAAATAAATTTTTATCTATAAGTTCAAATAAATCAACTGGCAACGGAGCATTTCCCCTCCTACTTAATCCGACAACATAGCTCCAAGGTTGTTCATTTCTTAATCTTAATAAATCAGCTTCGTCAATTGAAGATAGATGTAGAATATAAACATGTTTGCCTCTTGGAATTTTTTCTAAAGAAGCTTCTGTTGAGGTTTCTAAATCTATATCAATACCTTCTCTACTGCAGGCGTCAAGCATGTCATCTCGAATAATTTCAGCGGTTCTGTCTAGCCAAAAAACACTCCTTGTCATTTCACAATTGGTAATTAAAGCTTTAAAAATATTGTTGTTCTATAATAAACATGTTACTCCCAAAATCTAACGAAGTTCGCAAGCCATCAAAAACAATGGCAGGGGTAACTCCTATTGCTGTTATGTGCAAACCTCGCAAGTGCAAGCATGGAACTTGTCTTTATTGTCCTAGTTTAGAAGTCCCTCAATCCTATACCCCTTTATCTCCGCCAGTAATAAGAGCAATAAGACTTGAGTATTCTCCACTAGAGCAAGTTAAATCAAGGCTAAAAGCATTCAATCTCATGAATCATCCAACAAATAAGATTGAGCTAATAATAATGGGGGGAACTTTTCTATCTTACCCCCTAAACTATCAGTATTCATTTATCAAAGCGTGCTATGATGCTCTAAATGAAAAAATTTCAAGAAGCTTAGAGCAGGCAAAAAAGCTTAATGAGAAAGCAAAACACAGGTGTGTTGCTTTATGTATCGAGACTAGGCCTGATTTTTGTTCAGACAAGCAGATAGCAAGGATGCTGGAATTTGGCTGTACGCGAGTTGAACTGGGAGTTCAGGCAATTGATGATAATATTTACAAGAAAATAAATAGAGGGCATACTGTTAAAGATGTAATTCTAGCAACCAAAAGATTAAAAGATTCTGGCTTTAAAGTGGGGTTTCATGTTATGCCTGGAATTCCTTTTTCAAATCCTAAGAAGGATCTAGGGATGTTCAGAAAATTATTTTCAAATCAGGATTTTAAACCAGACCAGCTAAAAATCTATCCATGTCAAGTGATTAAGGGCAGTAAGCTGGAATCTTTGTATAATCAAGGAAAATTTAAGCCATATTCAAAAGAACAAATTCAATCTCTTTTGATAAAAATGATGAAGATTGTTCCAGAATATTGTAGAGTTATGAGAATAATGAGAGAAATTCCTCCTAATTTTCTAATTGCAGGAACAACCAGAATAGATTTAAGAAAAGATGTAGAGCTAGAAATAAGGAAAAAGAATTTCAAGATTAATGAAATTAGGTTTAGAGAAATTGGATTTAACTTAAGAGATTCCAAAAAACCAATTTCAAGAAAACTAAAGCTGAAAATATCAACCTATCAAGCAAGTAAAGGCAAGGAATATTTTCTTCAATTTGTAAATAAAGATAATATTCTATTTGGATTGCTAAGGTTAAGAATAATAAAAGAACAAAAAATTGCTTTTGTTCGTGAATTACATGTTTATGGCCAGACTCTGGCAATAGGTGCTAAGCCCTCAATTAAAGATATTCAGCATAAAGGTCTAGGCAAAGCATTAATGAAAGCAGCAGAAGATATAGCAAAAAAAGAAAAAATCAATTTGATTAAAGTTATTTCAGGGGCGGGAGCAAGAGAATATTACAAGAAACTATGTTATAAACTTGAAAATGAATATATGGTTAAGAGACTAAACTAGATATTTATTGGTAAAAATAAAACTCTTGTTCGCCTTTAAGGTAATTGATTCATTGGTTTACAATAGACCCCAATGCTTGCACAATTAAAAAGTTGACAAAACATCAGCTTATTCTTTACTTCTCCTGTTAAAATAAAAACTAAAGAAATAAAACAAAATAAAAAAGCAAACTAACTACAGCTTGCGGTTGCAGGAATTTCACAGATTTTCTCTGTTCCATCTTCTGAAACTAATATTGCTGTGACCTTGGCTTGAGTCATGTTTATTCTTGGCATTACTGTTTCTGTTTCAGTAAGAGTAACAACTGTTGAAGCCAGCTGCTTTATGCTAACAACCTTGTCTTGAACTTTTGAGTCTGTTGCACTTTCAGTAACAAATCTCAACTTGGTTACATCGCCAGCTTTAGAAGTTACTCTAAATTGTCCTGCTGAACAATTCATAGCTTCTAATTCTAAATCTATTTTGATGCAGTCAAGATTTGCTGATTGAGCACTCTTGGTTATGCTTGGTTTCAATACAGCCCAAACAATTCCAATTGCAACGATCACAAGCAAAATGATTAAGACAGTTGCAACAATGCTTGATAGACCTCTCTTTTTCATATTACAACTAGAGATTTGAGGTTTATAAATCTAACTCTGAATTAGTAAAAAGAAAACTATTTCAGTAAACAAGTTGTGAGTGTTCATTTGTTAAAAAAATTAGTTGTTTTAATTAATTCGCCAATCACGCAATTAAAAAGTATACTGAAACGAAGTTTTATCTATTACCAACAGATCTCTCAAGAACTCTTTTCTTGCTTAGCTTCTTGATTAAACTCATCCAACAATTGAAAAAAATCTTTCTGGTTCATAACCTTATCAACTTCACTTAACCCTCTTTGTTCAGCAAGTTTAGCAAATGCTTCAGGTAGATAACCCCTTTTTCTTAATGAAGATATAGTTGGAAGTCTTGGATCGTCCCAACTTTCATAATCTCCAGCTTCAATAGAAGCTTTTATTTTTCTTTTTGATAGAATAATATCACCAAATTTAATCCTGCCCATAAAGAAAGTCCAAGGATATTTCTCTTCTAATCCTAGAGCTTGATAAATCATCTTTTGTCTTTCTGCATTATCTCTATGATCTTTGCCTCTTATAATATGAGTCATCTTATACTCTATATCATCAACAGAAACAACAAGATTCATCAAAGGCCAAACTCTGAATTTATCTTTTTGTAATGGATGAGTTTTAGTATTTATCCTAGCAAGTGGAAAATCTCTTAAAGCGGGATTTGGATTATCAATAGAAGATTTAAATCTTAATACTGCTTGCCCTTCCTTGTAACCTTTTTTATCAAGCATCTTCTTCCATTTCTCAAGATTTTCTTTTATATCGTTATCTCTGCAAGGACATGTTTTTTTCTTGTCAACAAGCTCCTTGAACTTCTCTTGATTACAAGTGCAGACATAAACCTTGCCTAGTTTCAACAATTTTTCAGCATAATCATAATAAAGTTCCATTCTGTCTGAGGAATTAATATATTTGTAGACATTACCAAAAAGCCAATCACAATCTTCTTTTATTTTTTTATAAGCCTCTGGCAGGGTTTCTTCTGGATTAGTGTCATCAGCAATAATATAAAACTTACCCCCATATTTTTTAACATAAAGTGAAGAAACCATATTAGAGATCATATGCCCAATGTGCAATGGTCCTGATGGGGCGGGCCGGAATCTCATTATTACACCTGTTTTAGGAACATTTGGCAACTCGGGCAAGCCAACTCTCTCGGCTCTATGGCTTACATTCTTTTCAAGTTTATTAAATTCCTTCTTTTGCTTCTCTAAATCCAGCTTATTTACTTCAGAGACAATAGTCTTTACTTGCTTAATCACTTCTTTAACTTGCTCTCTCTTTAAACCTTCATGAAACAAGCTGGAGATAATGCTAGATTCTTGGCACTTGCCTTCGTGTTCTAGGGCATTTTTCAAAGCATATGCTTTAATTGTTTTCTCCCAATCCACCATATTTCAATTAAAGAGATATCATTAATAAAGCTTATTGTTAAAAGATAAACTCTTATTCGCCTAAAGGGTAATTGTGTTGGTTTGATTAATTAATACCATTGTTTGCCCACAATTCAAGTATACAAAACCTCAGTTAGAATTTGCCAACAAAGATTAGTTCCCCAATCTATTATTTCTATCAATCTTCTTTTCAGCTAAATCAAGCCTGTCAAGAATTTTACCTATCTGTCTTGATATGGAGTCAAGCTTGTATTCGATATCTTCATCTTTAACTTTCATATGTTTTTCTCTTAACCCTAAACCCGAATCTGATTCAGAAGAACCAGCCATTGCTCCCAAGAAACCTAGTCCTCCAACATCTCCCGAAGTCAAATCAACAGCGTCATTATCAGAAGTTTTGGGTAAATTCTTAGGCATGGGAATCTTTCCAGAAGTAAAATCCATAACCTTCCCCTTTTTAAATGGCCAAACCATAAATCTTCAAGTATTCAAGAATTTATAAATCTTGTTATTAATTGATAATTGTATAAGCTAGGGACATATGTCCTAGGCAAAACCGAAAATTAGTTCTGCTTGAGGTTTTATATTTCTTCATGAAAAAAGGAGAAATAAGAAAAGAG
>JAPLYA010000101.1 GCA_026395775.1 Candidatus Pacearchaeota archaeon | reverse complement strand
TCCCGAAAGAGTTATATCTCATTCCTTGCTTTAGAATTTTATTGCTTTTACAAAAAGGACATTTCATATTATCACCTCCTCGTATAGAAAGAGGAGATAATTGTATATAAATCTATCTGACGATAACTATACAGTATCTATACTCGAAAAGAATAAAAAGCTGGTTTGTAAGCTTGATTTATGAAAATTCCACTTGAGGAAGCTGTAAGTCATGAAAGGCTTCAAGCAGTTATTACTGGTGTTTTAAGAAAATATAAATATGAACCTCATTGGGAATATGTTTTTTTTGGTGGTAGGCAGAAGGGCCAAGATATTTATGTTCTACCTGGACTTTTGTATACCCGAGTATATGTCCCTTGGCGTTTTGGTATAAATAAAGTTGAATTTAGAATTCCTGCTGTTGATGGAAGATTTGGAGATATAGACTATTTTGATTATCGCTCTTGGGTTTCTGATATTGTTATTCTCGAGGTTGAGAAAAGATTGAGAAATGGTAAGACTGATTAATTATATTTATAAATGCGATAATTTGATGGGTTTATGACTAATGTGAGAGAAGTTTATGAAGAAATAATAGAGAATTATGCGCATCATCCCATACATAGTGGTTGTGCTGGGAAAATGGAGTTTGACCTACCCCCAGATATGGCGAGAAGCCCGAGTCTTCTTATAGAAATTGTTAAAGAGTGTATTGGAGATTCTATTGATGTTTCAATCGATGGTAAACAATTGGTTTTGAGAAGAACTAAGAGCATGTAATCAAATTCCTTCCAAATCTAACTCAGCTAGAACTAGGGGCATCCTGAGATGAAAGTTCTTTAGAACTTGAGGATGAACTTCTCCTATTATTCCTAGCTTCTTGTTGTTAATAAGAATTTCTCCTGTTCTGCCTTCTATAAATCTTGAATCCTGGCATGGAATCAGCTTGAGTTCTTTTCCTAGCATTTTTGCTAGATATTCTAGTTCTTGCTTTAGTTGAGTGATATTGCTTGGGACAGAAGCTAGAATCATATGTTCTTTTTCATTAATTCCTGTCTCCTGGTTGTTATCTTTTTCAAATATTCTGTTTATCTCGAATATCTTCTGAGGATATTCCTTATCTATGTTTTCTCCCAGGATTTTTAATGCTGACGAGAATAAATTGTTTCTAAGCAGGCAGAAATCTGTTTTTGAATTTGCAACTTGAATTGAAGAATTTGTTAGTGCTTTTTTTTCATCATCTGGACTTGTTAAATGATGGCTTGAGTTTTCCAAGTAACCTAAGCCAATTAGAACTTCTGCTATTTTTCTTTTTAGCGAGTTTCTTGGATTTTCTTGCCCAATTGTGGCAATGCCAAAAATTCTCCCTGATGGTTTGAATTTCTGGTCACTATCAGAATCTTGCGATTCTGAAGTTTCAGGAATCTCTGGCTTAAAGTTTTCATAGCCATAGGCTATTGCTATGTCTTCTATTAAATCAACTTCATGCATAACATCTACTCTATAGGCTGGGACTTGAGCGAGTCCTTGATTGTAAGTTATTCCCATTTTTCCCAGAAGTTTTTTTACATCAGCTTCTTTCAAATTCAAGCCAAGAACTTTGTTTGCATTTTCTATGTTGAGCTTGAGTTTTTGTGGTGATAAATCTGGAGTTAGCTCGGGCTTATCATAAACTAATTTCATCTGGTAGACTTCTCCACCCATGTCTGCAAGTGTTGTAATTAGGATGTTTAGAGTTTTATTTAAGGCCAGGAAATCAAAGCCAGAACATTCAATAAAAATATCTTTTGTTTTTTCTGTTATTTTCCCTGTTTTATGGCTGTTAATAATTGGGGGCATGCTCAGAACTTCATTATTGCTATCTACGAAGATTGGAAATTTGTCTTTTCCTTCTAGCAAGTGAGCATATTCTCTGCCTGTTGGATGCTGAGATAAAATTTGCAGGCCATTCATTTCTCGAGTCATTTCTAAAGGGATGAATTTGATGTCTTTTGGAGGCAAGGCCTTGTATGTTATTGGAAGTTTTATTTTTTCAAGAGGATAGATGCCTATTGCTAATTTTTTCCTGTTTCTTCCCAGAGTTAGATGAATCTTCTCTTGAATATCTATGATTTCTTTTATTTTTTCTTCATTGAACTTAAGATTTTTTACAATTGCGCAGGCTGTGAATGGTCTGACATCTTTTACTGATTTATCTATTTTTACTTGAAAATCTTTTTCAGGAGCTTTTGCCTTATACTCTTTAGCTTTTCCCTTGTCTATAAAGGATAGGAAAGCTCTAAGATATCCTTGCAAGCTCAGTAAGTCTGGGCGATTTGGGAAAATTTCAATTTCAACCTCGTCTGGAGATAATTTTTCAAGTGGAGTTCCAAACATTGAAATCTTTTCTTCTATTTCTTTTGTTATCTTTATGCTTTTCTCAAATTCTTTTCTTGAAAACTTTACATTTGCCATTTTTACTTCCTTGATTTTAATGAATCTAATTTAGTATCTATTCCTTCTATTTTGCTGTCTAATTTAGCAAACTTGCTGTTTAAATCATTTTTAAATTTCTCAAATCCCAAACAAGTTCTTTTATCAATTCCGAATAAGCTTTTCCAAATTAAAACTTCCGAGCCTGCTACGAATAATGCAATTGAAATTAAAGCGGCTGTATCTGTAGGAGAGCTAATAAGTTTCCAGATAGCTATTCCAACAATTAGTACAATTAATATCCAAAACAATATGTTTTCTATT
>JAPLYA010000138.1 GCA_026395775.1 Candidatus Pacearchaeota archaeon | reverse complement strand
GATGCTTCTAACTCAAATTCTCAAATTCAAAATTCTCTTGATAAAGCTAAGGATTCAATAGTGTGGGTAAAATATGAAGTAGATGGTAAAAATTCAGATGGGAGTTATTTTAAAAGTGGTTCAACAGGCTCAGGTGTTATAGTTGGAAATAAGAATGGAGAGCTAACTGTCTACACAAACAGACATGTAGTCGATTGTGAGTATAGCAACACAAAATGTTTTCAGAGAATTAATGAAAGTATAGTGATTAGAACACAAGATGGGAAAATTCACAAAGTTGATAGAATTTCTTTCAGTAAATCAAATATAGATTTAGCAATCCTCATGATAAAGCTTTCAGAATCTGAAAGTTATCCTATTTCATATTATACTGGTGATTTTAAAGTGGGAGACAAAGTTACTGCAATCGGCTATCCTGCTTACTCTGAAAATGTGGTGGAGTTCTCAATTAAAGAAGGAAAAATAACGGATATTAAAAATGTGCTGTCTCAATCAACTGGAAAAAGTTATAGATTTATAGAATCAGACGCATACACTTATTTTGGTAGTAGTGGTGGAGGATTGTTTGATAACTCTGGAAATCTAATCGGCATAAATACCTTGATTGAAATTGATACAGAAGGAACAATACAACAAAGTAGAGCAATAGATTTCAGTTCAGTGAGTGAAGAAGAATTTGTTTATTGTGAGAAAGATTCTCACTTTGCAGAGGGTGGATGTGCCTCAATATGTGGGAGAGAACAGGTAAGAGGACAGAATAATCGTATTTGTTATGACGCTTGTGGAAAAGATTTCTATTGTGAGTCTACTAAACCAACAATAAAAAGTCCATCATGCAGTGACGAAGGTTATGTTTATGGCAATGATGGATTTTGCCATCCTGCTTGTGGTGGTGCAGTATACTGTTCGCAGGGAGCTTACTGTCTAAGAAATGAGTGTGTTTCATGTCCAACAGTAAACACTTATTTATTCAAAGATGGAACTTGTAGGCTTTATGAATGATATTCAAAGATTTTTTACTCCCTTTAATTTCTGTTGAATCTTCAGTCCTTTATTGGTGATAGAATAAATTTTATTATAAGGGTCTGTTTTATTGATACATTGCACAAATCCCTTTTCTTCAAAGTCCCTTAAATGTCTGCTCATTTCTCTTAGACTCAAAGAGGTTTCCAATTTTTCATTTAATTCTTTTCTTAGCTTGTTTGATACAAAAGCATCTTTAGGAAGATTGAGAAAGAGTAATCTTCTTTGAGCTCCTCTAATAAGCCATATTAAATTTTTATCAGGTCTATACATAGACTTTAGATAGACAAAACAATATAAATGGGAGATTGACATCAGGTAGACAAATAGATTAAAGAATATTCGCTGTCCTTCGGTAGTGAACTTTTTGGGAGTAGATTTATATAATAGTTATGATTGGAAATTTCATGAAAAGGGAACAAGTAATGGGGGTCTTAGACTTTTAATGGGAAAAGCAATTATAAAGATTCCAGTAATCATTGTATTAACTTTCATCATAATTTCTATTTTATTTTTAGTCTTACCTTGTAAAGCGGTTCAATTTGCAGGAGGATTTTTTGGTTCAACATGTTCAACAGGTATTTTATTTGTATTAATCAATCTTCCAGGAGCTCTTATACTTTATTTAGTATTCCACACAGAGGCTATATACAAAAGTCTTGAACTTTCAATAATTACCATATTAATTGATTCTCTAATTTACTTTTTTGTAATTTATTTAGTTACTAAACTTTTTTCAAGAAGAAAATGAAATTCTTTAAAGGAACACTAATCATTTTATGTTTATTATTTTTTCTAAATGTTTCTTTAGTAAGTGCAAGTTTTGAGACAACAGTAAACCTTATTGAAGACAATGAAGGAACTTTCAACAAAATAACTGGAGACGATTTAACTTTATCTTATCAGTTTAACACTGGAGAGAAGATAGAAAAGGACATAAAAAGCAGTCAGCCTTTAACAATAGATTTTAACCATGAACTTTTTTGTTTTGAGGATTGTAATGTCATTCCTAAGCGAATTATTTATAGAACAGAAATTCGAAAGAACTATGATTTAATTTCTGGAATTGATGGTAAAAATGCAGACTTTAGTAAAAATAGTTTGATTAATGTTTATTTAACAGAAAAGATTAATTCAAAATATGAAGGACTAAAAAATTTTCAGACTCCACAAGAAGCAGTATTAAATGAAAATGATAAATTTGTTTCGTGGAATGGTGTTATTGTTATTGATGAAGAAGCAAATTATTCTTTTTATTTGAATATCACTGGAAAGGCAAAAGTGTCTATAAATAATGAAACTGTTTTTGATAATATAAATTCAGACTCTTTGGAAAATAATACTTTTAACTCTCTTTTAGAAAATGGAAATTATACGCTCTCTTTAGAATACTGGTCAAATATTGATTCTAAACCAAACTTATTTTATGCTACTACCGAGAATAAAGATTATAAAGTAATTCCAGAAGATAAATTAAAGTTTATTAATGGTTTTGTTAAGGAATATCAGTCTAACAAAGGAATGAGAGCCTTTTCTGCATCTTCTTTCCCAGAGTCTTATCCGATTGATTATTCAACTTATCCAACAGCCGTTATGGGCTATTACTCGCTTAACTCTCAACGCACCCCCCTCTTACTAATACATGGTTTACATGGAAGCGACAGCATAGATACAGGGGATACTTCAACATGGAATTATTGGAATAATATTCCTTCTGAATTAATTGATTATAATTATGATGTTTGGGAACTTTATTATATTCCTGCAAATGTTAGCAACTTTATGACTTCAGGTCTATTAAAAAATGAGATTAATGAGGTTCTTAGTCATTATTCTGTTTCTAAATTAGATGTGGTATCTCACAGTATGGGGGGATTTGTTACATTGGGTTATATTGAAGGTCTTGGTAAAAGTTCAAGTGGGGCATCTGTGCCTTATGATAATAACATTAGGAAATATATTATAATTGCTTCTCCATTACATGGTGCTTTTTCTGCTAATCGGGTGCTTATGGATATTGCTCCAGCAAGTTATGGATGTAACTGGCTTGCTAACTTATTAGGAATCTCTCCAGATGACGAATATGCTCAAGCGTATCTTGACCTTGCTGTTGGAAGTGAATTTACTTGGTTATTAAATAAAAATGCATTAAACAGTCAAATAAATTACTTAGTAATAACGGGTAATCAAGGAATACCCTGCGTTCCTGACGAGACTAAAGAATCAAACTCTGGAGACTCTGGAGCTGGTAATGATGGGCTCGTGGCGGTATCCAGTGCGAGTTTACTTGATAAAAATATCCCTTTAGTTATTCTGGGAAATTATAATCATGCAAATGAAAAGGGAAATGACTATACAGGATTTTTTACAGTGAACGTTCAGAAAGAAGTGGATATAATTGATTATTTTAATAAAGGAAATGGGGTTCAAGCAAAAAAATATAACTTAGGTAGCGCAGACTATAACATAGACCCTCAAGATACAAGAAGCAATACATTTAATCCAGCAACAACAGTATTAAAGATAAACTCTAACCAAAATGTAAAATAAGTTAAAATAAAAAATAAAAATTCTGGGGTCTATTATAATTTAACTAAGTTTAAAGATGTAAGGCATAATTCTGAAACAAATAATTGGTTTTATTTTAGTGATAATAATCTTAGTATGTATTATCCAACTCAAGATTATAATAACCAAAAGTATGGTTTAACTTTTCCTAAAGGTAATTATGAAATTTATGTTAATGGAGAGAAAATCTCTACGGAAGTAGAAATTAAAGGTGCTCAAACAACGATGAAAGAAATCGATTTAACTCCCCCTTCGTCTTGCACAACTCCTACTAATGGAATGTCTATATCTCAAAACACAATTTTATGTTCGGGAAATTATAGCCTGCCAAACGGTATTGTTATAACTTCAAATAATGTCATATTAGACTGTAATGGTGCGAAAATTATCGGTAGTGGAAGCTCAAATGGGATTACTACAAAATATAATGGGGCAAGTGGGATAACCATAAAAAATTGTAATATAAATAGTTTTGATAAAGGGATTATTATTCTAAGTCAAAACAGCTACATGACTATAGAAAATAATAACCTCCAATCAAATAATTATGGAGTTTATATTGATGCGTATGCAACGTATAACTCTATTATAAAAAATCAATTTAATAATAATGTTCATGATATAGAAATTGGTTACGAGTCTAATCATAATACTATCTCCCAGAATTTATTAAATGGTTCTACATTTTCTCCAATCCGTATTTCAGAAGCGGACTTTATTACAATTCAAGACAATAATATTTACCCTAAATCTAATGGTATCTATATCGGGCGTTCAAATTATAACACCCTAACTAATAATCAAATAGTAATTCAATTACCTACCGTTAATAGCGACGGGATATGGTTCTTTTCTTCTGAGGAAAATAATATTCTGAATAATTATGTTAAAGGTTGGAAAGGCGGAGGAATACGAGGAGATTTCCTTAACAAATCTTTAATTGCGAATAATACAGTTGATTCTAACAAATATTATGGGTTAGAACTTTCGGATTCTAACAATAACAGGGTTGTTACTAATAATCTCATAAAAAATGGATGGTATGGGCTTTCGTTATCTGGCTCATCAAATAATTTAATTTATTCTAACAAATTTGACTTAACAGGTATAAATCAAAATGTCGAAGGGAATGACTTCTGTTTTGAAGGGGTATGTAATATTTGTATTAATGGCGCTACTGGGATAAATTGTTCCTGTTCTCCAAATTGGGTATTGAGTGAATCTTGGGGGATGTGTAATATATCAGATTATCAATCGAAAGAATGGATAGACACAAATGGCTGTAACGATAATTCAAATAAACCTCCTGCAGAATTATTATCTTGCGATTTCTGCAACTATACTCTTGCATATACAAATTGGTCTAATTGGAAAAATCAAACTGAATGCTCAAATAATGTAATCATTCAAAATAGGAGTAGAGCATTATACGACTCTAATTATCCAAATTGTTTTGCTGTAACTCAAAATCCAACTGATTTTTGGAATAACAAAACAGAATGGGAATTTAATAACCTTACTTGCACTTCTATTTGTAATCCAAATTTAATTAATACTTCATGGTCTAATTGGCAAAATCTCTCATGCATAAAAAATGATAAAATGAATCAATCAAGATATTTGATTCAATATGATTCTAATAATTGCGGAATAATTCAGAATAAAACAATATATGAATATAATCAGAATTTATTGTGCGACTTCTGTAGACCTAATATGATTAATACTACAATTAGTGATTGGAAAAATCAAACGACCTGTTTACTTGGAGATTATTATATCCAAAATAAAAGCAAAACCGAATACGATTCAAACTTTAGTTCATGCTATCTTATCACTAATCTCTCTTCTGACCTTTGGAATAATGGAATGAATAAAACTTATTGGGAATTTAGAAATCAGACTTGCGATTTTTGTGTCCTTAATCTTGTTAATACTTCTTGGAGTGAATGGTCAAATCTTGGAATTTGCACTATAAAGGATATTCAAAATCAGAGTAGATTTAGTGTGCAATATGATAGTAAACAATGCTCAGACCACAATATACAAAATCAAACAATTATAGACTATAAGACTACTTCCTGTGATTACTGCAACTATAGTGTTAAAACTATTTCGACAGAATGGCAAAATGACTCCTGTTTAATTACTGACATAATGAAACAGAAAAGAACAAATGTAACCTATGATTCTAATTATAGTTCTTGTTATTCTATAACTCATCTCCAAAATGATTTATGGAATAATGGACAGAATATAACTATCCAAGAGTTTAAGGAATTGGGGCAAAATAGTTGTAATTATTGCTCTGAAGATATTTCTCAGCCACAGTTTACGCAGTGGTCTCAATGTTCAAATGGAATAAAGAATCGTGTTAAGTATTATATAGACTCTAATTATGCCTCTTGTTGTGCAATTACAAACGTTGATTCAGATTGTTCAATTAAAGGTTCTATCTATCAAAACGTGACTGAAACATCTACTGATGGATGCACGACTCCCCCCAATGTTACAGCAAATAGTTTATTATTGGTTAATCCAGTTGAAGGCATTTATAGTGAAAGAAGCATTATGTTTAACTTAAGCTCTCAGGATAAATTTACTAAATTGATTTATACTGACAACGGAGGAAGAGAAAGTTCATTATGCACTAATTGTAATAAATATACACAAAAGAAATCATTAAGTGATGGAAATCATGTTTTGTTATTCAGAGGTATATTACCAAATGGCAAGAATGTAACTAATCAAACTGAATTATTTGTAGATAGCAAAGACCCGCAAATATCTACAATAAAACCACAAAGTAGAAGATATACCAACGGAAGCGACTTTTACATTAAATATACAGAGGATAACTGTAGATTATTAAATTTGACAGTTAAAAGGAATCAAAGTATTATAGTAAACTCAGGTAATTGTTCAAATGGTAGAAATGTAGAGAAATTTATTTCTCAGGATATAAGCTCATTTGATGGGCAAGAAGTAGAGTATCAATTTATTATAACGGACGTTGCAGGCAATAGGGATGAATCAAGATTAACAAGAATTAGAGTAGATACAACTGCTCCTCAGATTATTCAGTTTACAAATTGGACAATTGGAAACTATGAATATTTCAATATGACAATTAATGAATTAAACTTCAATAAAGTAGAGTATTATGATAATACAGAATCAAGACCTTCATGGCGGTCAATGTGCACAAGTCTGAAAAATGGAAATTGTTATAAGAAGGTTTATTTCAGAGACGGAAATCATAATTTGAATATTAGAATCACAGATGATGCAGGAAATGCAGTTTTTAGAAATGTTGCATTTACTGCGATTTAATTCATCTAACTGAACATTAAATCATTATTCTGAATTTAAAAAAGAGAGGGCTCAGTGACGAGCCGAGCCCAAAGGCATTAGTGGGTATAAGAAATCTGAATTTAAAATCAATCTGTATGCACTGGAATACTGATTTTTCGATTCTTGATATTATTATTACTATTATTTTGTTATCTAACTTCTTGGATATGATTCATGTTTGTGAATGATGAACGAATTAGGTTAGTCATGTCAGATATTTGTTGTTTCATCTCAAACATTTCTTTTTGTAGGTTTATTATTTGGTCAGATTTCTTTTTTTCTTCTAATTCATATTTATCTCCACTAAGATAAGTGATTAAATTATATTCATCCTCATCATCATCGATAAAATTAGAGTAATAACGAATCTTATTAGACTGCTTCCAGCCGAATCTTTTCATTATTTCAATATCCTTATCTAAAATCTTGCTCCAATAACAACATGCCATGTGACGAAAATCATATAATGTTAATTTATGATAAGGCTTTCCGCCTTTTGTCATTTTAGTGCCAAATAGCTTTTTTGCATGTCTGCCTAAATATTTGTTAACACTTGCGGGGCAAAAATTAAAAATAAAATCATCTGGCTTTGGATTTTTTCTTTGAATATATTCACTCAATAAATATGAAGAGAAAAATAATTTATTTGTCCTGCCAAAAGAGCCCTTCTTTACTATTTCATCTCTAATGTGCACCTCTTTGAAGTCTTCGGTAATGTCATTCTTCTTTAGATTCATTAATTCTGTTGGAGGTCTTATACAACTGTCTAATGCAAAGTGCATTATAGTTCTATTAGTAAAATTTAGGTCATCTGAGAGTCTTTTAATTTCTCTTTTTTTAAGAAATACAAAAGTTGATTTTTCTTTAGGTCTTGTATTCAGGTCTTCTGTAATGTCCTCAATGATTATTTTATTTTTCCTATTAATTTTCATCCACCAATTCCAGAAAGCTTTAAAGTCTCTGGCAAAGGTCTTGGTATCTTGAAACTTTTCTCCATTCCTCTTTTTTATGACTCCGTCTCTCATGTCTTTTAAGAGCATGTGTAGCTGGGTCTCTGTGACTTGGGTTAAATCTGTAATACTGAATTTTTGTTCAAAAATCTTAGAAAAGAAAGTCATCTTACCTTTAAGGTCGTTTAATCTGCTGGGTTTTCTTGGCTCTTTAGGGCATCCTTTCCCTAAGTTTAAGCCTAACTCCATATCATTAAGATAAGCCAGTATACGGTCTGAATTAACCTTAGAAATGCCTTCTATTCCTTTATCCTGCACTTCCTGCTTCCATTCAAGCCATCTTTCCTTGTGTTTGTAAGGGTCTCGTTTTTCTTCCATTGATGTATAGGACAAACTGATTTTATAACCAGTCTGTATATGCACCCATACGCCCTACTTCTCAGACAAAAATATACTCATGCCCCCACGAGAAGTTTACCTCTTATCACTCATATCTCAGAGCATCAACAGGATTTAGCTTTGAAGCTCTATAAGCAGGAATCGCTCCTGCTATCATCCCTATTAAAACAGAAAAGAAAAGAGAAAGAATAACCAAACTCGGAGTAACCAGTGTTGAACTAAGGATTCTTGTTTCCCCCCCGCCCATTGAACTACTCAGATAGCTAATCAGCCCAGAGCCAATATACCCAAGAATAACCCCCCCTAAACCCCCGACAAGGCCAATTAATCCAGAGTTTAGCAGGAATATAGATAGGATGTCTGAGTTTTTAGCACCTATTGCTTTCATTATGCCTATTTCTCGGGTTTTCTCTAGCACTGAAGTGAACATTGTATTTGCTATGCCTATTGCCCCAACTAGAAGAGAAATTGCAGCTATCGCCCCTAAAAACAAGCTCATAGAGTTCATTGTCTGTTGAATGCTTGCTTGTATATCTGCTGGATTTGTTACTGTAAAATCCTGATCCTTAGCATTTATCTCGCCTCTAGACATCATCAATCTAGAAATTATAAGATTAGTTGTTTCTGTTGCAAGATTAACATCTTTTATTTTTATAGATATAGAACTAAACTCTTTTTCACCCACATTATCCAGAACTGTTCTTGCAATTTCTATTGGTATGTAGGCTGTTCTTCCTGATTCTGTTATTCCTACCACTTTAAATGACTTGCCGTTTATTATCACATTGCTGTTTAAAGGAATTCCATCTGGAAAAGTTGATTTTACCAAATCTCCCCCAAGAACAACTGAAAAACTATCTGATTGGACTAGGAATCTGCCTGAAGCCATTTTTTCTGTTGTTACATCTTTCCATACAGAGATGTCTACTCCATTTATACTTACAGAAGCTGTTTTGCTTGAATAAGTTAAATCTTGTCTTCCTGAAATTTGCCCCAGAACATATTTGACATTAGGCAAACTTTTTAACACAAGAACATCTTTTGAAGTGAGATTCTTTTGAACTGTTGTTGTGGATGATTGGCCTCCAAAATCTCTGAAACCCCCCTCAAAACCACGAGCTTGACGAAATCCCGGAGAAACTGTTAGAACATCTGCTCCTAACCCCCCAAGTCTTTCCTGTAATTGTTGCTGGGCTCCTTGGCTTATTGAAACAATAGAAACAACAGCTGCTATTCCAATGACTATGCCTATGATGGTTAACCAGCTTCTTAATTTGCTATGCAGCAGGATATTTAATGCTAGTTGAAAGGATTTTTTTAATCTCATTTTTGAACTGGATTATTTCTTCCTTTTATCATTCTTAATCCAGTCAGGAAGAACAATTTGATTATTTTTAGAACCTTTCTTATCAAAGTATGCTTTTATTTGAGGATATTTTTTATAGATAATTATTGCAACTATAATTAATATTATAAGAATTATATACCTAGTAGATGAAGAAGTTGTTGTTGAACTCTGTCTTGAAGCAAAACCAGAGGTCATGTTCATTGAAGCTAAGGACAATGGAAGTTGCATATTATCAATTCTCCTTACACCAAGTTCATCTGTGTAGTATATATCAAATTTTAAATTGGGATTCTGAATTGTATCTGTTGCTGTAAAATTTCTTGCTCTTGTTTGGTTTCTTTGAATAGCAGAAGCTATATTAAAACTAACAATAGTATAATCTCCTGAAGCCAAATTTCCAACCATCTGCCCGTCTGTTCCCATTGCTCTGAAAGAATCCTGCTGTGGAATTCTTACTATTACAGAATTTGCAGTACTTCTACCAGTATTTGCAATTGCTATTGAAACTTGTGTTCCGGAAGCTTCCTGAATAACTGCATCAAAATTGGTTCTGGAATCTTGAATTTTTATTGGAAATCTTTGAGTTACATAATTATTAACAGTTGTTGAATACCGAGCTTCAAGCTCTGCTGTTCCTTCTAGTGCATCTTTGTCAACTCTTACAGTGTAGGGAATATTCCAAACATTACTATAGTAAGGAGTTAATGTGTTTCCTTCTAATCTCTTTACACTGGTAGCATTAGCGTCTAGAGAAAATGGATAGTTGGGTGTTAGCTCAAAACTTATTCCTGCGCAATTTGGATTCTGCACTCCTGAAACTTGAAAAACAACATCAACATAGCTATCTGGAATTGCTGGATTCGGATCCTGATTAACAAGATTTATGCTTAGAATGCAGGCATTATTATCCGCCGAAACAAATGATATAATTGATATGAAGAATATAACTGCGAAGATAAATAGCATCTCTTTTTGTATTTTCATTTTTGATTTAAATCTCTCTCATTTATAAACCTGATGGACTAATAATCCACTAGTGCTTATTATTTTTTCTCTTTTTTGAAACATCAGAATTCTACGATTGGAATTCTGAGTGTACTCAAAAACTTACGTTCTTGATATTCTGCCATCTTTAATATGAACAACTCTTTTTGCATAATCAACTAAATCCAAGTCATGAGTAATTAATACAACTGTTTTTCCTTCCTTATGCATTCTTTCTAGAAATTCCATTACAAACTTTCCTGTCTTACTATCTAAATTTCCCGTTGGCTCATCTGCAAGAATGATTTCAGGATTATTTGCAAGAGCTCTAGCAATAGCAACTCTTTGCTGTTGTCCTCCTGACAACTGGTTTGGCTTATGATGCATTCTGTCTCCCAGTTCTAGAGATTTCAAAAGATTTTCAGCTCTTTTTCTGGCTTTGTCTTCTGGAACATCTACTAGCTCAAGAGGCAGCATTACATTTTGTAATGCAGTTAAAGTTGGCAGAAGATTGAACTGCTGGAATATAAAACCAATGGTCTTTCCTCTCAGAACAGTTAATGAAGATTCTGACATTTTGGATATATTTTTTCCTTTCAAATCCACTTCTCCCCATGAGGGTATATCTAGGGCTCCGATTATATTCACCATTGTTGATTTTCCTGAGCCAGATGGTCCGGTGATTGCTACAAATTCTCCTCTCTGAATAGTTAAATCAATCTCCTTTAGAACAATTAAGGGCTCTGCCTCGCCCATTTCGTACTTTTTCCATACATTTTTGATTTTTATCATCTCTTCTTTCATTGTGGTCTTGCTCCTCTTGCAAAATTCATCTGTTCACTGCAAAATTCATTTGTGGGATTAATAACCCTGCAATAATAATTGCAGTTTATTCTATTGGTCTGGCAATATTGATTTATTTTGTCAACATCAACTGTAGAGTTAAAAAATGAAGCTACCTCTTGCTTTGAAGTTTCGCTGATTTGGAGATTCCTATTGCTTTGAAAATTCCCTGCAAATTTGTTATTAAGGAAATATCCCGCGATAAGCCCAATAATTAAACCAAGAATAATGCCAATTATTAACCCTTTTATCAGCTTATTCATTCAAACTTACATAGAATTGTATTTATAAACAATATGGACTGATAATCCACTGGTTTTATAAACTTAAAATATCTCAGTAAATTAAGATGCCACCAATTATTCAGGGATTTATAGAACTGGGAATAGGAGCAGAAATTATTTATTCATTTGTTATAATTATCTGCAGCTTAATGATCTATTTTGGAACAAAAGAAATTTATGAACTTAGTTCTTATAAGGGGATTAAATATTTCAGAAGAGCTTTTTTATTTTTTGCAATTGCCTATTTTTTCAGAAGTTTTATCAAATTTATTTTACTCGGCTTTAGTAGCTGGGATATACCTCCACATATTCCAGGAGCAATCTTTGAGGGTTTGACTATTTTTATATTTTTATATTTTAGTTCTATGGCGATATTTTATTTGTTATATGGAGTTATGTGGAGAAAATGGAATGGGGACAAGACTAAAATTATAATTTTTCATCTCCTGGCAATCATAATCTCGCTGGCAAGCATTTTGTTTGTTAATAAGCTAGTCCATATTATGCTTAATGCTTTTCTACTGTTATTTGTTATCTCAATTGTTTATATAGCACATAGAAATAGGCAGAATAGTTCAAAACACAATAATTTTTACATTGTCTATATACTGCTTTTAATTTTCTGGATTTTTAACATCCTAGACATATTAATACCTAGATTTTTCCAGGGCATACAGCTTTTTGGTTATCTTGTATCATCTGGAATTTTCTTGACTATCCTTTATAGGGTCATAAAAAAATCAGGTAAATAATATGGCAAAAAGAGGGAGATTGGAGATTATTCGGGATATACTCACCATAATCAGAGATAGCCACTCAATCAAATTTACTCCATTACTAAGAAAAGCCAATCTTTCTTCACTAAGGTTTAAAGAGTATCTCAGTGAGATTATGACTAAGAAGTTTGTAATAGAAACAATTGATAAGAAAAATGAAAAATTTGTCTCCCTAACTGAAAAAGGAGCCAGCTTTTTAGAGCAGTATAGAACAATTATCAGTTTTATTGAGGAGTTTGAGCTTTAAGCTCTTCCGAGGTAAATACTAACTGATTTTTTGTATAAGGGGTAATTGTGTTTCATTGGTTAGGCAAACAATTAAAAAACCCCGTACAATTGCCAAGTATACTGAAATAGTTTACTTTTTATTATGGAAATCAATTTACAAACCTTTAAAAATCTAGATTCAGTATAATAATTATGGAGCCAAAAGAGAATCTTCAGGATGAATTAAAGAATATTTCTTTGGATTACAATTCTAAAAGCTCAACTATGGGCATGAATAATCAAGCCAAGGAAGAGATGGAGAAAACAAAAAAAGAGCTTGAGGATTTTAAAAAAGCTGTCTTAAAGAAGTATAATTTCACAATGGCTATAGGGATAATGCCACCTCAAGCTTCTGAAAAAATAGAAGAAGAAGAACAAGTGCCTGAAGAAGAAGCAAAGAAAAAACCAATGCATGTTCTTGTTCTTATCCCAGAAGATAATTTTAAAGATTTAGTCAAGATAAAAAATGATTTGATTGCTGATGCGAAAATTCTAAAGCAGAAATCCTGGATTCATGTTAAGACCCCTGTTGACATATGGAATTACTGTTTAGATGGAAAATATGACATTTGTGAAGCAATAGCAATGTCTTTCCCAATATTTGATAAGGGATTTCTTGCTGCTCTAAGAGTTTCTCAAATACACAAAAGCCTTGTTCTGAAAAAATTCGAGAGATATGTTCAGAGTTATGTTGTTTGCGGGAGTTTTGTTAGAGGGGATACTACAAAAGCGAGCGATGTGGATGTTTTTGTTGTTATAGATGATACTGATGTTAAGAGAATGGCAAGACTCGAGTTAAAAGAAAAGCTAAGAAGCATAATCTTACAATATATTGTTGAAGCTTCTGAACTCGCAGGAGTCAAGAATAAGCTGAATGTTCAAATTTATATTTTAACAGAGTTCTGGGAATCTGTAAAAGATGCCCACCCTGTTATTTTTACAATGATTAGAGATGGTATACCTTTGTATGACAAGGGGACATTTATGCCATGGAAGCTTCTTTTGAAAATGGGCAAGCTGAAGCCTTCGCCAGAAGCTATTGACATGTTCATGGCATCTGGAGACAAAATGTCTAGCAATGTTAAAAGAATGTTGACTGATTTGCTCGTGATTGATATTTATTGGGGGGTCATAACCCCTGCACAAGCACTATTGATGCTAAATGGCTTACCCCCACCAACAACTAAAGAAACGCCCAATGTTTTCAGAGAAACTTTTGTTGTGAAAGAAAAACTTTTGGAGAAAAAATATGCAGATATTCTTGAGAAAATAGTTAGAACTTACAAGGATTTTGAACATGAGAAAATTAAAGAGATTCCTGGAAAAGATATTGATGTTTTCTTGAAAGATGCTGAAGAATTTCTGAAAAGATTGAAAGAATTGAGAAAACAGATTGAGAAAAAATCTTTGGAAAAAACAATCCAAGAAGTTTATAAAAATGTTTTTAATATGATGGCTTCAATTTTCAAGAAAAAAGGGGAGAAAGAGCTAATGGCTGCTTTTAGAACCGAGTTTGTCAATAAAGGCAAGATGCCCGAAAGCTATCTGAAATCTCTAGAAGAGCTCGTTAAGGCTAAAAAAGATTTTGCTAAGGGAAAAATGGAGAAGCATGCTGTTGAGAATGTGAGAAAAAATGCCTCCTTACTTATCAATAGCTTAATTGAATACAGTCAGAGATGCGAACTAGTTGAATTGCAGAGATCAAGAATAATTCTAAAAGCCAGAAAACAGGATTATGAACTTGTTCTTGGTGAGGGAAAGGCATTTTTAATTAATCAAGGAAAAGTGTCTAAAATTAATCTTTCTGAAGAAAAATTAGAGAATTCAAGTATTGAAGAGTTGACAAATGCTTTGCAAGAGCAAAAAGCTAGAAAAGGGGTAAAAATGGACAGCAAGATCTTCACTTTCCTAAGGAAGATTCTTGGTGACTTCGAAATTATTCTGTAATCAGAGTTAAAAAATAACTGATGTTTTGTCTACTTGGTAATTGTTTCATCAGCTTGGAAATTCAATTCCAAACCAATGAGCCCCAATTATCTACAGATTAATTTTCTTTTGCCTATCAATTGTTTTCTTTTGGTAAATAATAAATTATTTCAGTTGACGAATAGGGGGTTTTCATCTGTTTACTCTAACATTTGAACACAATTTTTCCTGCTACAAATTAGTTTATTCATTACCCCTCAATTATTTGCAAATTGCAAACTGTTTTAGTATATTGGGCTTAGCTTGGAAATTAGTTTAAAAAGCTTTAAAAACTCGTTATATTTGTAGGCAATTAAAATGCGCAATAATCTTTGCCATGTAAAATTTGGAAGAGTATTTCTCTATGGTGATGTTAGCTATGTAATCAGAATAAAAAAAGAACCAATTGTTTTAGGAGTTTATGTTTCTGGTTTGAATAAACGAGATGGTTTGGGCATTCAATGTTATGGTTTTGAGCCATTTAGGAATAGAAGTCTAGAAGCTGAAATTTTAGCTGAATTTTTAAAAACCCAAAATACCAAGCCAAAACAACATTCCCGAAGAACATCATTTTGGAGATACTAAATTGTCTTATAATTCTATTTTTTGTTAAACAATAAATTCCACATATACCTCATCTTGAAGCGAGCAATTGTGTTAAACTAATTAACACCCACAACCTTACATATCAAAGATTTTTCTTTTAATTAATAGCTATGCCCTGTGCTCTTGGCACAGGGAGGTTCACTCTTTTATTGATAAATAAGGATTACTAGTTGGTTATATTGAAATTGCTTGAATTTACCTCTAAACTGGGATTAGTGTATAAGCTAGGGACATATGTCCTAGGCAAAACCGAAAATTAGTTCTGCTTGAGGTTTTATATTTCTTCATGAAAAAAGGAGAAATAAGAAAAGAGTTTTTCAAGCTGAAAATTAAAGGACATACAAACAATCAATGCAG
>JAPLYA010000090.1 GCA_026395775.1 Candidatus Pacearchaeota archaeon | reverse complement strand
AGTT
The DNA here is from genome assembly GCA_026395775.1 of Candidatus Pacearchaeota archaeon. Lineage (GTDB taxonomy): Archaea > Nanobdellota > Nanobdellia > Pacearchaeales > GW2011-AR1 > JAPLYA01. Next base: position 3,832 of record JAPLYA010000090.1, on the reverse strand, counting down.
TTAGTTATCCCAAAGAAAACTCTTCTTGGATTTTCTTTGTAAGCCACAATATAATCGTATATATCCCCCACTTGATGTGTAGAGCTTGTGCCATATTTCTTTCCGTTAAGATAATATGCTTGCAAGCTCAGACCGCTAGCACAACAGCTTGTGTAAAGATCAAATATGGCAGGCATTCCAGTATTCAAGGGGCTTGCTAAATCATTTTCTCCTCTTAATATTTGGTTACTACTAATACTTCCGACACTCGCACTCCAATTTGAATAATAATAATCAGAAAGAACAATGCTTGGAAAATTATCAACAGGAACATTTAGAATTTCATCCTGAACAATTATCATCTTATATTTTGAGAAATTTGTACTAGCAACTAACGAGTCATCTACCAATGAGTAAGACACATTTATCTGACTTAAAGCTGCAGTTAGGACGGAGTCAGGGCTTCCTGTGTTTTTTAATACATAAGCTACATCAGTAGCGAGAACTAGATTTATAGACAGAATGATTAATAATAAAATAGCTAGCTTTTTCATAAACTCCTATCGTCTCTTTTTCTTGCGATTAAATTTAGTTAGCATAAATATTAATATTATTATTAGGATTATGGGGAATATTGCAATTAAATAGAGCGGATTAAAATTAACCTTTTTTGCATCTTGCAAATTCTGGCCAGTTGCTGTAGAATTTTTATTATCAGAGGAAGATTGGCTAGTATTTTCTTCAGAGCTGTCTGTAGTGCCATCAGAAGCCCCATTTTCAGTTGCATAGATTATTATTGTTGACGATAAAACAACCCCACTTCCCTTCCCTTCTGTAGGTTTAAAGAAAACATTAATCTTACCTTCATAATCTCCAACCTTTTTAATATTTATTTCAAATCTAGCATTTTTATTTTCCCCAGAAAGCAAGACAAAATCACTATCTAAAATTGTAACCATCTTAGCAAAAGTTTCATTTGCCGCCTCTAAACTTACATTGACAGAAACATTATTCACATTTTTAACAAGAATTGTTTTTTCAATTGTTGTTCCCCAGAATCCAACTTCCGGATACAAAATCATTCTAGCATTTCCTATGCTTCCGGTTATAGCAGAAGCAAAACTACCCAGCATTAGTACGAATAATGCCATCGACAAAGCCAATATTACAAGATTTCCCTTCATTTTAATAAATACCAATTTCCTAATTGTATTACTTGATAGTTACTCCCTTTATAAATAATATTATACTCCAAGCTATATTTATTTTCATCAATTTATAGGGACGAAAATACCAAGTTTCAGCTAAAAAATTGGATTGCAAATATTTTTAAGCAATCAAGTTACTAGCTAACAAATGAAATGCCCCAATTGCAGCAATCCAATCGCAATACAACTAGGTGTAAAAATGAATTATAAGAACTGCCAGATTCATCCAGAGATTTTATCTGTTGTTTTAGTTAAATGCAATAATTGTAAGAAAACATTTCGTGTTCCAATTAAGAGCAAAAGTTTCTTAGATGCAAAAAAACAATAACTCAGAGGTAAATACTAACTTCGTTTCAGTATATTTGACTGTTGTGCAAGCAAGGGTGTTAATTCAAACCAACACAATTTTTCTAGCGGCGAACAAGAGTTTTTTATTACCAACAATAATAAGTTATCATTAATCATAAAAATAGCCAAATGAAAGGCTTAAATAAGAGCATGACTTGTATAAATTAAGGCGCCAGGGAGCGCGCCTCAATCTGCTTTGCAGAATCCCACAAGCGTGTCCCGGGTTATTACTTCGGTAATGCCGGCTTTATATTAAAATGAAAAAGAGGCTTTCTGTACACATCTATGGCGCAAATCGAGAATAAAATCACATCCCAATAAACGAAAAGTTTATATAGTACCTAAAATGTACGATATTGTACATAAAATGAACAATACTCTATTCGGAAAGGGGAAAGAGAAAATACTTGAATGTTTTTACAGAAACAGGCATAAAGAGCTATATTTCAGCGAGATATTAAGAGAAACAAAGCTCACTCAAAATACGACTTTAAAGCATTTAAAAAACCTTCAAATAAGCAGTCTTGTAATTTCTAATAAGAAAATAGGCAATACTTTTTATAGAATTAATGCAAAAAATCCGCAGATTTACTCACTCTTCTCTTATTTTGACTATAAACGATTTAATGAGCTACCTTCAGAAAGAAAAAGGGCTATTGATGAATTTTTTGACAAGCTTAAAGTTCAGCCTTTAATTGCTTTGATATTTGGTTCTACAGCCAAAGGAACATTCGGAAAACAGAGTGATATAGACATCTTGCTTATTTATAATAAAAAAGAAGCTGAAAATAAAAAAATAAAAGAAGATATAGAAGCTGTAACAGGGGTTAAAATACAAATATTTATAATTGACATAGACTATTTTAAAGAGCAAATACTAAAAGAAGATGACAAAGTTATAACTCATGCTATAAAAACAGGATTTGTGATAACGGGATTTGATAAATTTTACAAAGAGATACTATGAATAAAGAAATCTGGGAAATTTGGCTTGAAGACAAAGAAAGAAGAGAATCAGACTTTCAAAAGTATTTACAATCGAGAAAAGTCAAGAAAGAAACAGAGATTAAAGAGTTGGTGCAAGGGCATCTTGATAAGGCAGACCATAATCTGAAATTTGTGAAATCGACTCTTGAGCTAAAAGAGTTTAATGATTGGGCTATTGTTTCTGCATATTATTCTATTTATCATGCTTCTCTTGCGCTATGTGCCTTAAAAGGCTATTCAACAAAAGATCATTTAGCAACCTTGCTTATTTCTCATTAAGGAATTCTATCAAAAAGGAGCTTAACAAAGAAGAAATTGAAATTGTTAGCAAGACAACAATTGAAAAAGAAGAAGTTCTATATTATATTGAAGCAAAAACAAAAAGAGCAAAAGCGAGTTATTCAACACAAAAAGTTTTTGATAAGAATGAAGCTGAAAATTTAAGGACAAAGGCAATCAATTTTGTAAATAAAGCAAAAGAAATAATCGATTTTTATACTAAGTAAATAAACAGATTAATGCAAATCAAATTTTCTATAATTAAAAAATTGTCAAAAACATTAGTTCGTTCTTAATTCTCAAAATTATTAAAAATAAAACTATTTTAGTAAACAAGTTGTGGGTGTTGAAAGCTTTTTTACCTCAAAGTCCGAACCAATCACAGAAGTCAAGTAAACAAAAGCTTCAGCTTTATTTTTTACTTCTCAAATAATCATATTACACTTACCATTAGAACACCCAAACTGACAATCTTCAAAGAACAAAGCCTTGCTATTAAATGAGCAAGCAGCATTTATCTTTCCAGGATTCAAACAAACAGGCTTTGTAATATTAATCCAGAACTGGTTTCCGGAGCAGAAACTATTGGAACTTGATCCGCCAGAAGAACACTCTGAATTACTAAAACAGAGGGGTATTATATGAATGCATCTTGCTGGGGGTTCAACACAAGAATCAAGTGTTCTCAAGTTATTGTCATCACAATCTTGAATTAAACTAGGAATCAGATTTATAGAACAGCTACTATTCAATGTTCCAGGATTATTACACTTAGCATTCTGATAATTCTTATAAACATCATTCTGAGAACAGAATTCATCTCCCAAGTAGCCAGTAAACCCGCAGTCATTATCACTTAAGCAGTTCATCGGAGTGTTAGTGCAGAATGAAGCTGTTGTTCCTGGATTTACACAAGTATCTTTTGTCCTATCATTAAAGTCATCACAATCAGGATGATCATTTCTGCAAGTTATATCAACGCAAGCCCCATTAGAACATAAATCACTACAAGTTTCAACTGTCTCAATAGT
>JAPLYA010000039.1 GCA_026395775.1 Candidatus Pacearchaeota archaeon | reverse complement strand
ATCCTCAACAAAAAGCAATTATCCGGCACGATTGTAATAATCTTGCTATAAATTTAGTTATTGACAGTACAAGTATATATGATTTGGCTAGTAACAACAAAGAGATTGATTTAACTGAAATTTTTGTGGGGCATAATAGGGGGGGCGGATTATATCTTCTTCATTTGTTCTGTCAAGAAAATTCTGCTATAAAAGTAGATTATAGAATTCAATATAATGAGAATATGGGCAGTATAAATTAGTTATTTGATTATTATTGCTTTTCTGCCTTCCATATCTATTCTAATCGCTTCTTTTTTCTGTTCTTCCGCTCTTGCTTTTTCAACTGCATCTTTTTGAGCTTGAATCTGCTGAGGTGTTGGAGCAGGAGGTCTTGGTTTTACTCTGAACTCTGCTTTTACAGGCAGATAAGCTTCTCCTCGGATACTATTTTCATCTGATTCTACTATTTGCCCATATTGATTCCTTGACGTTCTTGTTTCTGTCCATTTTTCTGCAGGTTCCTTTACTATTACTGTGTTCAATCTTGGATCTGGTTTTTCTCCTGGTTTTGGAGGGTTTAGCCAAGCTGGAACATAACTAAAAACATCTGGACCACCAAGATTAACTGTTTTCCAATCAACTCTTTTTTCTGGGATGCTCCTTGTTCCAACTATGCCCCCATGGAGATTATCCAGTGTTCTTACTGCCCCTCTTTTTGTAATTGTAACATATTCTGGATTTTCAAAACAAAATTCCAATTTTCCAGGGGCAACTCTTATTGCCCTCACTAAAGCATAAGTCAAGTTATCTCCTCTTGAAACAAAGGCAATCTCCTGTCCTTTGACTACTCTTTTATGGTGTTCTTCGGGTAATAATTTTATTGGTATTCTGCAGTTTTCAGCTACTTCCTTACCATCTAGATAAACAGCTTCATTGTCTCCAAGGGGGGTTGCTATGAATTCCAACTCTGATAGAACATTATAATTTGCTGGATCGGTTTGCTGAATATATCTTCCTTCTGATAAAGCAAGAGCATTTGTTCTTGCTGTTGGTTGTGTTGGAGCAACTTGAGGAGGCATAATTGCTTCTGAGGCACAGCCTGCTGCGAGAAATCCTGCTAAAAGAACTGTCCCGACTCTTGGTGAAGGCAAATGCCTCTCTGCTGTTAAATATTCTGCTGCTGATGGGCTGATATAATCTATTAAACCTCTTGCGCCATCATTAAACTTTTGTCTTAAACTCATATTTTCACTTATTAACCGAGGTTTTTAAGCATTTGTATAGTGTATTAACTATTTAATTACATAACTCTTTGATAGTAAAAATAAAACTAACCTGTATGGGGGGCAAGGGTTCAAAGCCGAGGAATTGAATTTCTAAGCTATCAAACAATTAAAAAGTATACGAAAATAATTTAGAATTTGATAGCTAATTGGTAAAAATAAACACTTATTCGCCACTTACAATTGGAGTCCATTGGTTTAAAAAAATTGATTGCTTCGATTGCCAAGTAACCAAAAAGAGATTATTTATTAACTCTAAATAAGAAAAATAAAAATGCGGGAAATAGGATTCGAACCTATGTAGCACTAAGCATTTGGTTTCTCAGACTTTCATTCATTAATCGTTTTTGTATGTTGAGTGGAAATCTTCGCCTAAGCCAAACCCGTTTGACCACTCCGGCATTCCCGCATAAGAGAGTTTAAACTGGCTCTCTCAAAGGATAGTGAATAATATTCCTTTTTATACTTTTTGTTATATCAATGGGGATAAATTTTCGAAATTTTTTCCTTGATAGATAAGATAACTATTTTTGTATACTTGTAGGGGGTGTTCTTTGGTTTTGAATTGAATTTCCAAGCTAATCAAACAATTAAAAATTTACAAAAATGGTTTAGAATTTGATAGCTAATTGGTAAAAATAAACACTTATTCGCCGCTTACAATTGGAGTTCATTGGTTTAATTAATTAAACACCCCTATCTGAGTAAACCCCCGCTACATCAGCTACTTCTCTTTGGGTTTTCTTCTCATCATTTAACAGAGCAGCGACATACAAAGCAGCTGCTGCTATTCCTGCCGGACCTCTGCCTGATGTTAATTCAGAAATATCTGCATTTTTCAAAATTTTGAGAGCTTGATTCTGGGTTTTTGGAGATAAGTGCAAAATTGAAGCAAATCTTGAAATATAGTCTTTTGGAGAAGATTGCTGGACTTTGACCCCCATTTTTCTCATTATAAATCTATAAGTTCTGCCTATTTCTTTTCTTTCGACATCACTTGCGTTTGCAACTTCATCAAGTGTTCTTGGAATATTATAGGAACGACAGGCTGCATATATGCAAGCTGCTATTACTCCTTCCATGCCTCTACCCCTGACTAAGCCTCGCTGAAGAACAAAATTGTAGACTCTTGAGGATTCATCTTTAACTACATTTGGCAAATTTAAGAAACTGGCTACTCTTCGCAGTTCAGCCATTGCCAATCTTAGATTTCTCTCCATTGAAGTTGAAACTCTTTCCTGCCACTTTTTTAATCTAAGAAACTTTCTAGTTTGATTTGAATCTAACTTATAGATATCTGATATTTCTCCAACATTTGTTGTTAATCCTTTGTCAAATTTCTGCATGGACAGGGGAGCTCCTCCTCTCCCTTTTTTTTCACCTTTGTCAAATGAACCTTGAGAATCTTGGCTATGCCTTATTCTATTTATAAAGCTTTTGGTACTATTATTAAGTGTGCTAAAGAATAGGCGTTGCACGTTTAGTCCCTAGTAAAAAACAGATGTTACGAAAAGTAGCTAAATTCTGTCATGGATAGTCATTGGAGAAAGCATTTTCTTAGGTGGTGTTCGCCAAGGAAGTATGAGAACTTCAAATAAAGCAGATATAGCCGGTTTTGTAGAAAAGCCTTCTGTTACAAGTTGGTCTTAGAGTTAAAAATATAATTACCTTTTATTCAACTAGCACAGCTTGAACAGAGCCTTCTCTGCCCGGGCGATTGGTGATTCTAGCCTTGCCTTTTTCTGTCTCTACTATTGAGCCCTTAACAAGAATATTCTGCCTGGCCCAGAATCTATTTGATGGAGTTTCGAGAACATTTTTTATTTTAGCTTGAGTAGACTTTTTAGTCTTCTTATCAATTATGTTTGCTATGTCCGATGTTAATAGAATTGATTTTACATTTCCACCTAAACCTCGAGATTTTTTACTCTTTACTCGGCCTAGTTTGACTATGTTTGGCTGTTTTTGTACTTCAAACTTCTTTCTTTTTCTTGAGGCATGATATTTGCCTCCTGAAACTTTTCTTCCTGTATCCATAGTTCTCTTAAAAATTGTTGATTTTTAAATCTATTCTTTTTTGTTGGTAAATAAAAAACTCTTCAGTTGCAGAGGTAATTGTTGTTGGTTGATTAATGGAGCTGAAGAAAACAATTAAAAAATATGCTAAAACAAAGTTATTTATTATTAAATTAATCTGAGGGGTTTTTTACCTATATATTTATAATATCATTTTTATAGGTTTGCGTAATGGTTAGATATACATTATACAGAATAATATGCAGCCGGCTGGAAGGAAAGCTTTCTTTTAGGTTAATTCAACAACCAAAAAAATCAAGGGATTATTCTAGTGATTCTATCATACGGGTTTCTGCAACTGAAGCAAGTGTTGTGGAAGCTATTAGAGAACAATGTACAAGAAATGTGCGGGGAAATGGGCTTGATTGGCTAAGAGTTTTATTTTATCACCTTGGAGAGCATCCATACAAAGAAAGGGTTTGCATTGAAATTCTGGGAAGAAGCTCTACTCTAGAATAACCCACTTACTGACTCGCTAATCTTTTTATTTTGTCTCGTCAATAAGCTCGGCTTTAATTCTTCTGACACCAGCTGAACTGGCTTCTTCTTTTATTATTTTAAAATGGCCTAGCTCTTTTGTATTTGTGACATGAGGGCCTGAACATATTTCTTTGCTTATTTTATCTTTGCCGCAAACAGTGTAGACTGAAACTTTTTCTCCATACTTGTGCTCGAATAAGCCGAGAGCTCCTGATTTCTTTGCTTGTTCTAATGTTAATTCGTCTCTTTTTACATCTAAGCCTGATTTAATATACTCGTTAACTAGATTTTCAACTTCTTGCAATTGACAGGCTGTTAACTTTTGAGGATAGGAGAAGTCAAATCTTAATCTTTCTGCTGTGATGTTACTCCCTCGCTGCTCTACCTCTGTTCCTAGAACCTGTCTTAGGGCTGCATGTAATAAGTGTGTTGCTGTGTGATATTTTGTTACTTGCTCTGAATTATCTGCTAGGCCTGATTTAAACTGTCCTGACGAAGCTGTTCTGCTTAATTCCTGGTGTTTTGCTAACTCTTTTTTATATCCTAGAATGTCAACTTCAATTTTAGAATCTTTTGCAAGTTCTTGAGTCATTTCAATTGGGAAACCATAACTCTGATAAAGTAAGAAAGCATCTTTGCCTGTTATTTCTCTCCTTGATTGTGATTTTATTTTTTCAAAATACCTTATTCCTAACTCTATTGTTTCATTAAATCTTTTTTCTTCTAATTCAAGTTCTTGGATTATGAATTCCTTGTTTTTTTGCAACAGAGGATAGTTATCATATATTTTTAAGATTGGAGTAACAAGAGATTTTGTAAAATCTTTCATTCCAAGAAATTTTCCATATCTTATTGCTATTCTTATTAATCTTCTTAATACATAGCCTCGCTCTATATTTGATGGAGAGACTTTTTCAGCTAGAATCATGACACTTGCCTTGATATGGTCTGCTATTATTCTCATTGCTCTTGTTTCTCCTTCTATTTTACTATATTTTTTTCCCGAGATTTTTTCAATTTCTTTTATGATTGGGAAGAAACTTGAGGTTAGATAATTATCTGTCAAACCATCTAAAACAGCTATTGTTCTCTCTACACCCATTCCGGTGTCTACGTTCTTTTGCTTAGCTGAATTATATTTTCCAAAAGAATCTTTGTTGTACTGCATTAAAACATTATTCCAGATTTCAACCCAGTTGTTGTCTTTTGGATTGAAGGTTTTTGGGGGAGAAGACTTAGATCTCCAGTAGAACATTTCTGTGTCTGGGCCGCATGGGCCTGTGTTGCCTGCCGGGCCCCACCAGTTATTTTCTTTTGATAGGAAAGCTATTCGTTCTTTTGCTACTCCTAGTTTCATCCAGATTGAAGCTGCTTCCTCATCTTTTTCAGCTGTTTCATCTCCCAGAAAACAACTGACTGCTAATTTTTCTTTTGGAATCTTCAGAACTTTTGTTAGAAACTCGAATGAATATTCAATAGCTTCTTTTTTAAAATAATCCCCTAAACTCCAGTTGCCGAGCATTTCGAAAAATGTGTGATGAACTTCATTTCCAACTTTATCTATGTCCCCTGTTCTTATGCATCTTTGCACATTTACAAGTCTTTTTCCTAGAGGATGGGGTTGGCCAAGAAGAAAAGGAACAATGGGATGCATTCCTGCTGTTGTGAATAGAACAGTGGGATCGTTTTCAGGAACTAGTGGAAAATTGGGAATTTCTTTATGATTCTTGAGTTTAAAGAAATCAATATATTTCTTGATAAGTCCTTTTCTGTCCATCATTAAGCAAGAAGATGCCAATTTTTAAATCTTATTATATTTTTCAGAATTAATAACTAACTTCGTTTTGTATGCTTGGTAGTAATTCAGAGGTAAATACTAAACTCTTTTGGTATATTTGAAATCAGGGGTTCATCAGCTTTGAAATTGATGCAAAAAAGCTTTGAAAACCTCCAACCTGTCAACTGAAATAGGTTATCATTTACTGATTTAAAAGAAAAAAAATCTTAACCTAAACTAGCTAGTTTTTCTCTTATCTCTTTTAGCTCTTGTTCTAGCTTGAGTTTCTGAGGAATCTCTGTTTCTTGGGATTTTATCTTTGCCTGTTTTATATCCTGGGTTTTAGGCAGCTCTAGAGAGAGCTTCTTTAGCAGTGAGGAAAGCTCTTTCATTTTTCTCCTCAGAAGAATTTTTCTTTTTATTTCCATAACTCTAAGCTTCTTATATAAAGAAATTTTCTTTGCTATGTTTAATAGGTTTATCTCTGAGGACAAGAGGGTTTTCTTAGAATCTAGGACTTCAGGAAATTCAAACTTAATGTGTAGTGGTTCCATTTTACATTTTTTGGAACATTATTTTGTCAATTTTATCCAGCTTAGCTTTTGCCTCTTGTATATCAGAATCCCATTCTTGCAGTTGGCTGTCTTCTCTTGATTTGATATCTTTTATATCTCTTAGCAAAGACTCGATTTCTAGAATTTTTCTTTTTACTTCTTGCAAGTTTTCTTTTGACTCTTGATATCTGTCTATCCTGACAAAAATGGGTTCTAGACTTGTTTCCCGAGGTTCTCTCGTGAATTGCTTGATTGAAGGAACCTTGACTTCAGAAATTTGTGATTCTAGCTCATCGGGCTCAATCTCCTGTGTTAGTGCATATTTGACTACTCGGTTTGTTATTTCTTCCTGTTCTTCTGGGAAAGAAGGCAAAGGCGGAAGTTCTGTTTTTGCCTTTGAAACTGCTGGAAATTCTGGAAGCTTAGGCAATTCTGGAAGTTCTGGCAATTCTTCTGCTGATTTTTTTCTGCTAAAGAATGACATAAGATTTAAAAAGGAAAAGCATATTTATAGCTTTGTATTAACTAGAAAATAGTATCAGAAAACCGAAAGGTATTTATTCCCCTTTTTTTTAGAAGCTTTATGCAGATAAAACTTCTTAATGATATTGTTATAGAAACAGCAGGGAAACAAGCTGGAGAGATAGTAAAAATGCTCTTTGGAAAGAAGGATGTTAATGAATTCCTGGTTGCAAAAAAGCTAAAATTAACAATAAATCAAGTTAGAAATATCTTTTACAAGCTTTCCAACTTTGGATTAGTCAGTTTTATGAGAAAAAAAGATAGAAGAAAGGGCTGGTATACTTATTTTTGGACCTTGAATACAGAAAAAGCCCTAGAACTTTTGGAAAAAAGACTTGAAAAAGAGGTTGAGAATTTAAGACAACAATTAAAGAGCAGAGAAACAAAAAGGTTTTATGTTTGCAAGACTTGCAAGAGAGAGGTTAGCGAAGAAAATGCCTTGCAGCATGAGTTTACTTGCCAGGAATGCGGAGAAGTTTATCATTTAAATGAAGATGAGAAAATTTTAGCTGACTTGAAGAACGAGATTTCTAAAATTGAGAAGTATAAGGTTGGTTTAAGCGAAGAACTTGGCAAGATAAGAGTAGAAAAAGGGAAAAAGCAAATGAAACTTAGAAAAAAACTCGAGAAGAAAACAAAGAAGGATAGGCAAAATAAGAGGGCTAAAAATAAAATGCTGGCTAAAAAAAATAAACAAGTTAAAAAGCCCAAGAGCAAGAAAATTAGAAAAAAGAAGAAAAAATGAAAAAATCTGCAGATTTTTCCCTGTCAGAAATGCTCACAGAAGTTCGCATTTCTGAACACTATCAAGAATTAAAAATTCTTGGAGTCATTAAACCAAAGAAAAGCGCAAGCTTTTCTGGGCCCCGAAAATTTGCATTTTCGTGGTTTCAGAGAATTTTAAGATGAGCCTGGCAAAACCCCTTATAAAATCTTTTTTTAAGAATATAAGCTTAACTTACTGGTTGATTTTTTTCAATATTCTTGCGTTCATATTTTTTCTGATATTCCCTGGTTTTGTTGGATACTTTGCTCTAAAACCAGAAGATATTATTCAAGGAAAGAATGTTTGGAGCTTGCTAACTCATATGTTCATGCATGCGGGATTTTTCCATTTGTTTTTTAATATGTTTACTTTATTTTTTATTGGAAATTTTATTGAGAAGATTATTGGCAGAAAGAGATTTTTCTGGTTTTATTTGTTATCGGGATTGTTGGGAGGAATATTTTTTGTTTTAGCTGGAATTCTTGGCTTGAGTAATCCTGAAATCTATGGGGTTGGGGCAAGTGGAGCTATATTTGGCTTGCTGGGACTGTTGGCTGTGTTGACTCCTAAGGCTAGGGTTTATTTGATTGCAGGACCTTTGATTGCAATTGTTTTGCTTTCTATTGTGGAAGCTATTTTTGGAACAATAGAGATACTAAGCTTGGTACTCAATATATACTTCTTAATATCGCTGTTTGCTATTTTTTCTTTTAACACAGGTTTTAGAAAGTTAGCCTTGCCTGTTGAGATGCCTCTCTGGATTCTTCCTATAATTGCAATTGTTCCCCTTACTATAATCGGTTATTTTGTTGAATTGCCTATCGGCAATTCAGCTCATCTTGGAGGATTAGTTATTGGGTTGATATATGGCTGGTATCTTGCTTCCAAGTATAAAAAAAAGATAAAAATGTTGAGAAAGATGATTAGATGATTATAGCTCGGCCCGGGCTGGCTCGGGATTTCTAGAGAAATCTTCTCGGTGCTCGAAGATTTCGCTGATATTTTGATTGGTAAGTTGTAGAATTTTTGATACATTTTTTAATTGTTTTCCTAAATTTTGAACACCCCCTTCCTAACTGTAAAACGAAGTTAGTTATTACTTCTCAAATAGATTTTATTGGTAATAAATAAGCTTCGCTTTTGTACACTTTTTAATTGATTCATTGGTTTGGCTAATTGAAGCAACAATTTTTTAAACCAACACAATTTTCTTTGAGGCGAATAAGAGTTTTATTTTTACCTCTAATTAGGTTTTTATATTGGTTTTTGCTTGTTTATTTATGAAAAAAGAAGGAAACTACTCGAAATCTTGGGATTATATTAAAAAAATAAAAAATTATATTTATTTTGTGATTGTTCTTTTCTTGATATCTATAGCTCTTGGCTTCATATTTCCCAGGATTCTTGAAGAGCAGATAAAAAAACTGATTGAGGATTTGGCTAAACAGACAGAGGGAATGAATTTTTCCCAGCTTTTTGTATTTATTTTTACTAATAATCTGAAAACAGCTTTTTTGGGAATGGTTTTTGGAATTATAGTTTTAATTCCTGTTTTTTATTGCTTTTTTAATGGGTATGTTCTGGGATATGTGGCTAAACTTGTTTCTGATAAACAAGGATTTGTTGTTTTGCTTAAAATACTGCCTCATGGGGTATTTGAAATTCCTGCTTTATTTCTAAGCTTGAGTTTAGGATTGAAAATTGGCATGTTCATCTTTTTTGGGAAAAAGAAAAAATACCTAAAAGAAAGTTTTGAGAATGGCTTTAGGATTTTTGTTTATGTTATTATTCCTCTGCTGCTTGTGGCTGGGGTGATTGAAGCTGGGCTGATTGCTGTGCTGAGTTGAATTGGGATTTAAAATGTTATTACTCTAACTCGATGATTTTTTTCAGAGAAAGTTTATATAGTTTATTTTATAAAACTAGTTATGGGTGATGATATTAAGAAGAGAAATCTTGCTGCACTTGCAAAGACTAAGACTGGCTTTCAATTTACAAGAACTTTTTTTCCATATACTTCTGCTGAAATAGGGCCATATTATGTTCAAAGTGCTGCAATTATGGAGGATGGAAAAGCATATGCAATGGCATGCCAGGATATGGCTGATTTAGTTAGAGAAAGTTTTGGCGGTAATTTTAATGGAATAATTTCTGGTGGAGAATCCAGGGACTGGTGTTTTTCCGGTCCTGTGGCACAAATTTTAGGATTGCCATATACGATGATTTACAAGAAAGATGAAACAGGACAATGTAAAACAATAGGTGCAAATATGAAAGGCATGAATGTTGCTCATGTTGCAGATTTAAACAATGAAGGCTCTTCTCCAAGAGATATGTGGGTTCCTACAATTCTAAGTGCCGGAGGAAAGATAGATAATATTTTCTTTTATGTTGACAGATTAGAAGATGGAGTAGAAGCTATGAAAAAACTTGGGCTGAAATCTCATTCTATAATCCCTCTTGATGAAGGTGCATGGCAATATCTGCAAGAAATTAAAATAGTAAGCCCTGAAGTTTACAAATCTTTATGCCAAAGAATGGAAAACAAAGATGAATGGGCGAAAGCGATGCTAAGAAGCGACGCTGGACTTGAAACTCTTGTTGCATTGCTTGGCAGTGCAAAAACCAGAGAAAAAGGACAAAGAATATTGCATGTTGGCTATCCAGATATCAAAGATGAAATTATTGAAAGAATGAAAACTCAAATAGGTTGCGGAGTTGCAAGATGGGTTGGAGGGGCTATATGAAAGAATTCAAAGAGGCATGGTTATCAACAGTTGATAAAAAAGGATCTATCTTATGTGCGGGAGTAGATCCTGCAGATTATGTTATGGGAAGAACAGAGAAAGGAGAAGGCTTGCCTGCAGGAGTGGATAAAGAAGAGTGGGCTTTAAAATATGTAGAGGCTGTTGCACCATATGCTGCCGGTATTAAGCCAAATATGCGATATTGGGGGAGGAGAGGTGATTTGGGAATTGTAGAAAAAATAATTGAATGCGCGCATAATAAAGGATTGGTTGTAATTCAAGACAGCAAAGAGCCGGATATTGGGTCTACAAATGATGCGGGAATATTTTATGGTGCTGTAAGGGGAGCAGATGCTTTAACTCTTTCTCCGTTTCCAGGAAATATGGAAGAAGCTGCAAAACAAGGAATAGACAGAGGGATAGGATTGATTAGCATGTGTTTAATGAGCAATCCTGAATATAAAAGAGAAAAAAACATGTGGGTAGATATTTCAAAAGACACAAAAGGATATTTTTCCGAAGATATAAAAGAAATTGAGGGTGCCCCACATGTCAGGCGTTATATCCAATTAGCAAGAGATGCTGCTATGTTCGGATTGGCTGGGGTTTTAATTGGAGCACCAAGTGCTAAAAATCATTTAAAAGATGAAGAAGTAAAAAATGTTGGAAGATATTATCCAAATGGTTTAGTTCTCGTTCCTGGAATTGGAGCACAGAGAGGAGAAGTTTCAGTTCTTACTAAATTTTTTGATATAAAACATATTATTGCAAATGTTGGCAGAGCGTTGATGTTTCCTAATGGTGCTTATTCGACACCACAAGAACAAGCTGAAACTGCTAAGCAATATATGGAAATGCTAAGAGGCTTGAAATAGGCAGCATGAAAAAACATTTTCAGCTTTGATTTTAAAAATGATAGACCCACATGTACATGATCGAGATTGGGAACAGAGATATAAAGAAACTACCAAGCATGCAATGTGGATTGCATTTCTGGCGGGGGATGATGGGATAATTATAAAACCAAACACTGCTCCCGGAATTACCGAAAGAAAACATGTTGTTAGAAAACTTAAAGATTCTAGGGATGCCCGAAGAGATTTAGGAATTCAAATATTTTATGGCATTGAAATGGGTTTGACTTCTGATATAGAGCAAGTTAAAAGAGCTGTCAATACTTATAGAGAATTTTTTCCTTCGTTCGGAGACTGCGATGGAGTTGTTGGATTTAAATCTTATACAATTAACTCTGGCGGAGGAGTTTATGCGGAGACGAGAGAGCATAGAAGAGCAATGTTAGCAACTTTAGTCAGTGAAAGTTATGATGGCGTTGTATCTTGGCATTGTGAGGATAAATTATTGTTTAAGCCTGAATTGTGGGATCCAAAAAATCCCATTACTCATAGTTATTCCAGACCAAGCATTTCTGAGAGCAGTGTTGCTGCCGAATTAATAGCTGATGCAGAGGAATTAAGATTTAAGGGGACTATGGTTGTTTCTCATGTTTCAACTCCAAAGACTTTAGATGTGATTGATAAAGCGAGAAAAAATAGAATTATAAAAGTTGCTGCTGAAGTTACTCCCCATCACTGCTTGATGTATGATGAGATGATGAGCTGGGAAGACGGAATTTTAAAGAAAGTAAATCCCCCATTAAGAAGTGAGCAAGAGGCTAAAGAAATGTTTTTAGCTCTGAAAGAAGAAAGAATAGATTTTTCAGGAAGTGATCATGCCTCTCACGATATAGACGAAAAAACCGGAAAAGCTTTAGATGCAAAAGGGAATCCAATGTTTATGTCAGGATTCCCTGGCTCGCCTTTTTATCCACATTGGGTTAATTATTTACGAGGAGAGGGGTTTTCAGAAGAGCAAATAAGAAATTTAACACATGCAAATATAGAAAGAGTTTATGGTATAAAAGTTCCTGAATCTGGAAGAGAGCCGAGATTAGATTTGCATAATGAGTATGAAGTAGATGTTTATAGGGGTATAAGAAAATGAAAATTGAAAAAATTGAGATTGCAGGAAAAAGAGTTATGCCTGTAACAAATGCATCTGGAATTGTTTTTAATGACCCCTTTACAGCAGCTAGGCTTGCGTGCAGGATTAAGGAGCTTGGAATGGTTACACTAAAAAGCACTGGCTTAAATGAGAGAGTAATGCCAACAGAGGCCTTGTTGGAGAGCAATCCCTTAGGATTAGAATTTGGATGCAGAGAACCAACTTTTGTGCAGCTTGGAGATGGGACTTATGTAAATGCTGTAAAATTAATCAATGATGGAGCAGAAAAAACAAGAGAAAAAATTGAAAGAGCCGGAATTCCAAAAGATAGGATAATTATCTCATCTGTTTTTGCAGAGAATGAGGGCAAGCTTGAACAGATTGTAAGAATTTTAGCTCCTGTTGTTGATATTATTGAATGGAATGGTGGATGTCCACATGGAGAAAGAGTGGGCATATCACAAGGGCAAGACCCAAAAGTTATTTATTCTTTTGGCAAAACAATAGCCGCTGCAACTAATAAACCCTTTATTATTAAACTTCCTTATGATTTTACAAAAGAGTGTGTGCTAGCAGCCAAAGAAAGTGGAGCATATGGTGCTGCTGCAATTAATACTGTTCCTTGTGAGCCCTTAGGCGAGAATGGAAAGCATTTGTTGTGGAATAAGAGAGGAGGAAAATCAGGAAAAGAAATAAAAGATATTGGACTGCAGAGAGTGAGAGAAATTAGAGAGGTTGCAGGAAAAGATTTTTTTATAATTGGTATGGGTGGAATTTATTTTTCTAGAGGTATTAAGGATTATATTGAAAATGGTGCCAATGCTGTAGCTTTAGGAAGTGTTTTGACTGGCATGGATGATGACGGAATAGCAAGATTTATTCCAACAATTGTTAGAGATGTAGAGCAGGGAACAAGTAATGCTGAAAAATTATTACCTAGAGTTAATATAACCAGAATACCTGTAAGAATAAGAAAAATAGATGGGAGAGATTGTGATTTTAAAATTTATCAGACTACTACGAGCTTAGATGCTCTTCCAGGACAATTTGTTTTTGCAGGACTTTATGAAGAAGGAGATTTTAGGGGCGAAGAAAAACCCTTTTCTATTATGGATACTGATCCTCTTACTATTGGGGTTTTGTCAAGAGGATTATTTACAAAAAAATTTAATTCTCTTAGAGAGGGCGATAGTTTTTATGTAAGAG
>JAPLYA010000060.1 GCA_026395775.1 Candidatus Pacearchaeota archaeon | reverse complement strand
TTAATTCAACAGGGGGCTCGATTTCCGGATCGAGGAATGGTTGGGCAGGAGAGGGAGGAAGCTTAATTTTAAACACAACAAATGATTTTGAAATTACTGGAAATATACAGCTAACTTCAGGAAGCGGGGGAGATAGATGTGGAATTGAATGCCCAACATCAAGAAAAGCAGGAGGGAAATTATCAATTGGCAATTATGTTGGTGTAAATATTTCAGGAGTGATAGACACAAGGGGGCAGCAATGTAGCGTTTACTATTATAATCAGACAATTGTTTTCTTTACAAATAGTCTAAACTTGAGAGAGATGGATGTTAAAACAAATGGAAGGGTTTATTTTGGAGGGAGCTTAAATGTTTCAAATTTAATTGTTTCTGGAGTTCTAGGACCTGTTGGTTCTAGTTATTATCCTGGTGGAAATTTAACAATCACAGCTAATATAATTAACTTGACTTCAACTGGAAATATTAGTGCAATGGGTGGAGATATTCCTGCAACAGGATTCGAGAAGGTTGGGGGTTATGGAGGGATATTAAACATAACTGCAAATACAGCATATCTTGATGGGATTCTAGAAATAAGGGGCGGAGATGGAAATGTGGGAAGGGGAGAGGGGGGCTGGGCAGGCAAGCTATTTATGAGTATAAAAAATGATTATGCTTTAAGAGGGAGCATACTCGGAAAAGGAGGAGCTTCTGGACAGGTGTGGTCGCAAGTGGGCTGTAATGGAGGAACAGCAATAATATATAATCCTTGGACAAATGTTACAATTTCAGGAATAGTGAATTTAAGCATGGGGAACGGGGGAGATTGTTATATTAAAAGTAGGGGGGGTTTGCTTAACATAACTGCTTATAATTTAAGCTTATCAAGTTCAATAACAGTAATAGGAAATGTTTCAGGAGTAATTTCGCTAAATGCAGCAAATAATTTAACAATAAATTCGACTTTAGATGCGAGAACAGGAGGCTTAACCACTGGAGGAGTCAATGGTTCTATATATTTAGAATATTCTTCAGAATTGAACTTAACCTCTTCTACTATAAATCCAAATCCTTACATAGCTAGAAACACTACCAATGCAAGAATTCAGTATTTGCAAGCAGTTTCTAGTGCAAATGCTATTAATTATGATAATGCTATTAAGATAGCAAGCAATAATATCTCTGTTGATATCTCTAGTTACAGCCAGTTAAATAAATCAGCTGAACTTTGGTTTTATAATACTGTGGCTTCAAACCCTGTCCCTCTTAGAAATAATATTGCTTGTCCTAGCACAATCTGCGCTGTTGTTAGTTCAGGAACAACATACAAGTTTAATGTAACAAGTTTCAGCGATTATTCTGTTGGAGATGGAACACCCATAATAACGATAATTTCTCCATTGGCTGCAAATTATACTACTCAGAGGGTTGATTTTAATATAACAACAGACAGAGACTCAAGCTATTGTAATTTCAGCCTTGATAATAAAGCAACAATTGATATGACAAGATTAAGCGGAACTTATTTTAACTTCACAAACTCTACAATGACTCAGGGAAATCACAATATCAGTTTCTCGTGCAATGATTCAAACTATAATATCTGGGGGAACACCAGTTTAAGATACTTCTTTTTGGATTATGCCTATCCTAATGTAACTATAAATTCTCCTAAGAATACTACTCTCCACTATGCCCCAACAATGTATTTTAATGCAACTTCAATTGATAACTCCAATTATACAGAAACCTGCAAATATAGTTTAGATGGAAGTGCAAATGTTTCGATGGAAAAATCAAATGCAACTTATTTTACCTATGCTTATGCTGGGATAATACACGGGTTTCATAATTTAACTATCTCGTGCAATGACAGCTATGGAAATACAGGAGAAGCAACAGAATATAGTTTCAGAGTCATCTTCACTGATTTAACGATGTCCTCGATAGTTTTGCCTTCTCTGTTTTATTCTAATTACAGCATAATTTATCTGAATATTTCAAATGAGGGGCTGGCTCAATCAGCTCTGGAATAAACAGAGTATTAAATTTAACAGTTGACCCTGACAATAATGTTTTAGAAAAAAATGAATCAAATAACGAGTATCTTGCTTATATTAATATTACAGATACAGCAAATATCACAATTGTAACTGTTAATCAGGCTAATACAACAGATGCAATCAACATTCAAGGAATATTTTTAATTAATAATGCAACTGGTTTGGCAAATAAATTATTTACAATAAAACTAAATAATATATTAGTATCTTCTAATACTTTAAATTACACAAACTTTACAGGAACTAGAAGCGATGTGAATACAACAACAAGCTTGCAGTTAAATTTATCAAATCAAGGGGATTTGATAAGTTATTCTGATGATTTTACTACAACAAAATACCAGACAGATTCTTCAGAATACAACAATGCTGGCTGGACAATAGGAAGAATATTCGAACTGGACTCGATGAATCAAGGGGGTGGAAACATAACTTATAGATATGATGCAATAACAAATTTTTATAGTGCAAATGTTCTAGTAAGAACACAACAGACAACCAGTGATGGAGGTGGGAACACTAGTGTTTTATACAGCTTAGATAATTCAACTTGGGTTGTTTTGAATACAACAAAATCTAAGGCAGCCAATATGACTGGAAGCATCCCTGTAGCAGGAAAAACAAGCTTTTGGATGAGATTAAAATCAGACACAACAGGAGCAATTGAAAATCCAATTATTTTCTATCAGCTTAACTACTCGAGCTACAACTATTCGTCATCTGGAAATTTTACATCAGGAGCAATTAATATTGCCAATATAACTTATACTATCTTAAGGTGGACAGAAACATTAAATGACGGAGCAATAAGCATGCAATTAAGAGAAAGCGACGAGGGAAGCAACTGGGGTGCTTGGAATACTTACTCAAACAGCATGGAAAGTGATATTTCTTCATTCACAAAACCTTATTTGCAATACAGAGCTTTGCTATCTTCAACGAATTTATCTAAAACTCCTGTGCTATATGGAATACAAGTATTATATTTCAATGCTTCAACAAATTTATCTGGGGGCTATAACTACAATATTACAATTCCTACAACAAGCTTGGGAAATTTGCCTTTGGAAGTAGCTGTAAGCCCTGCTGAATCAAATCTTGTTGGAAGCAATACAACTTACATAAATATCTGGGCAAGAACTTCCTTGACTTATTTCACTATCAAAAATTATACAGGGGCAGAGTCAAATTATACT
>JAPLYA010000010.1 GCA_026395775.1 Candidatus Pacearchaeota archaeon | reverse complement strand
TGCAGTTTCAATTATTCAGAAAATAGTAAACAAATATCCCTGTTTTAGAAATGAATGGTTTTATAGGACTATGCCCAGGTATATTAAAGATCCTTCTGGATTCAGAATTCCTTGTTATGCTGGGATGACTTTTGCGTATATCGATCCTTATTGGGAGGTTTATCCTTGTACAAATTTCTCTGTTTCGATGGGAAATCTGAGGGATTTTAATTTTGATTTATCCAAACTTTGGAATTCTAAGAAAGCAAAAGAAGTTCAAATGCTAGTAAAAAAAGATAAATGCCCTAATTGTTGGAGCAATTGTGCAATAATTTCCTCAAGAGTATCCAACCCAAAGCTTTTAATAAGTCACTATCTGGGTTTAAAAAATGACAAATAAACAAGAAAAGAAAAACAAGGTAAAGGTAACATTCATCTATTATGATGCTACCGAGCGTTCTGGGCGGTGTTATATGGTAGGCATCTCTATAATTGCTACTATGTTAAAAAAAGCAGGGCATCAAGTAAGTCTAATTCATATAAGTGATAAAATAAGCCAAGAAGAACTGATAGAAAAAGCAAAAAATGAAAATTCAGATATATATGCATTTACTTCAATTTCTTTAATTTATCCAAGAATAAGGCAATATGCCCGAGCAATAAAAAAAAGTCTTCCAGACAAGATGACTATGATTGGGGGGGTTCATGCAATATTAAACCCAGAAGAGGCAATAAAGGATTTTGATGCAGTTTGTATTGGTGAGGGGGAATATTGCACAGTGGAACTTGCCGATAAGATAGCAAGCAAAAAGCCATATCTGAATACAAAAAATTTCTGGTTTAAGATAAAAGAAAAAGGCAAGGAAAAAATAATCCAAAATGAAAGACTACCATTAATAGAAAATCTAGACGAATTGCCCTATCCAGACAGAGAGATTTGGGATTATTATAATCTTTCTGATTATCAAGATGCAAAGCAAATTACCATAATGGCTTCTAGGGGTTGCCCTTATATGTGTACTTATTGTTTTAATCATAAAATTCGAGAGCTCTATCCCAACAAGAACAAATGGGTCAGATTTAGAAGTGTAGATCATGTTATGAAAGAGATTAAAGAAACTCTAAACAAATATCCCGGAGATTATAAGCAGATAAGATTTATTGACGATACAATTGTCCAGGATAAGAAGTGGTTTGAAGAGTTTTCCAAGAAGATAACTCAATTTGGGCTAGGAATTAGTTGTCAAGCCAGAGCAAATGAACTAACTGAAGAAATTGTAAAAAAACTAAGTCAGATTGGTGTAAAAAGAGTTGAGATGGGGATAGAAGCTGGAAATGAGTTTATCAGGAATAAAATCATGAAACGATATATGTCTGATGAGCAGATAATCAATGCATTTAACTGGTGTAAAAAGTATGGGATACAGACAACTTCTTTTAACATCATGGGCCTGCCCTTTGAGACAATTGAGATGATGTTGGATACTGTTAAGATAAATGTTCTAGCAAAATCTATTTACCCCTACTCTTTCGTTTTCCAGCCGTTTCCAAAAACAGAAGCGTGGCAAATAGCAAAAGATTTTGGATTCCTAAAAGAGAAATCAGATGCAGAATACGAAAGTCTATTTGAGGGCTCTCCTCTTAATTGCCCGCATTTCAAGCCAGAGGAAGCTAAGTTTATCCAGGCATACTTCAGAAAATTAATCAAGCTTTACAGGATAAAAATTTTATGGCCATTCTTTGATTTTATAATAGTTAGAAAGCTCCTGCCATTTAAGACACTTATAAGACTTGAAAATATAATTAATTTCCCACAATATTTTAGCCGGACTTATCCAGATGCAACGAAAAAAATTAAAAAATTTAGATTTTGGAGGAGAGATAAGCTGGTTTCTTAAAATTAGTTAGCTGCCTTTTCTCCTGTCAGAAGCTTGTGTATTAAAAATTTTATGATATTTAATATTTCTTTTGCATACTCGGGTTTTCTTTTGCTTTTTATAAGCTGTTTCAAATAATCTTTGTCAAGATGCATCAAGATTCTTTTTTTAACAGGATTATAGATTTTGTTCAGCTTTTCAAGTTCACCTGGTAAGTCTTTATTATGAACTGCAAGTTTGACTCTTGGGTCATTTCTTATAAACTCATTTGTTGGATTTGTAAGAATTGCATATTCATCAAGTTCATATCTCTTATTGCCAAGTTCTTCATAAATTTCAGCTCCTGGGAATCTCATTGTTATTGCAAAGTTATAGTAAGTTCTATTTCCATCCATCCAATTTATCAAATCTTTTGTTTTTTGCAAGTCTTCCA
>JAPLYA010000104.1 GCA_026395775.1 Candidatus Pacearchaeota archaeon | reverse complement strand
TATTCTAAATACTTAGAACCAGGCTTATTAGAAGGATTAAGCTTATTAGAAGAGTTAAGCTTATCAGAAGGATTTGGTCTTTCTTCCTTTATTGCATTTTGTTTTTCTTTGAATCTCTTGAATTCTTCCTCATATTTTCTTGAAAAAGTTTCTGACATTTTAATTAAAAAAATATCTTAGGTTTTAAAGATTTAGATAGTGAATAATAAGATATCAAAAAATTTTATAAGTTTGGCTGGGCATTTTTAATCTTGTGTAAAGTAAACATTGAATTTTAACACTACTCTGAAAATAACCTTTATTTTAACCAAAAAAACTTCTTTTCTTTTTAGATAGATGATATGAGAATTCTACGAAAATTAGATTAAAGCCTTTGGCTTTAATTTATTATAAAATTTCAGTCGGCTCTGCCAGCCTGAAATTTCAGACTTAATCAATAATTGAAAGGAGGTAAAATAAAATGAACTATATTGGAATGGATATTCATAAACAGTTTACAGTAGCAGTAGCTAAAGACAGAGATGGAAATAAACTGGCAGAAGAAAAATTTGATAACAACAAAAATAATTTTAAAATGTTTCTTAAGGATTTTGTTCCTGAAGAAACAGAAATAGTTATTGAAAGCACATCAATATGGGAATATATTTTTGAAATCCTAGAGGAAATGAGGTACAAAGTCAAGCTTGCAAATCCTACAAAAACAAGAGCAATAGCAGAAGCAAGAATAAAAACAGATTCAATTGATGCAAATACTTTATGTGATTTGCTTAGGGCAAATCTCGTTGCTGAGAGCTATATACCTCCTAAAGAAATTAGAAATTTAAGAGATATAATGAGGCAGAGAAAATCAATTGTAAAAGGAAGAACACAAATTAAAAACAGGATTCATGCAGTTTTATTAATGAATGGAATAAAACTGCCTTATACAACTTTAGGAAAAACAGCAATGAAATGGATTATTGATGAGATAAATGTTACAACTATAAAATCTATCTTAGTCAGTTACATTAATCTTTTAGAACAATATAATTTCGAGCTTGAAAAGCTTGAAGAAAGAATTAATGAAATTGCAATGCAGAATAATGAAGCTAAACTTTTAATGACAATTCATGGAATTGCAAGTGTTAGGGCTTTAGAAATAATTGCAGAAATTGGAGACATAAAAAGATTTGAATCTTATGAAAAATTGTGCAGTTATGCTGGTTTAGTTCCTGGAATTAAACAATCAGGAACTAAACTTGTATTTGGCAGATTAATAAAACAAGCAAATAGAAATCTGAAATATGTATTTATAGAAACAAGCTGGACATTGATAAAACCAAAAGAAGATAATAAATTCAGAGAGTTTTATCTGAAATTGTCCAAGAAAAAAGGAAAGCAAAAAGCAATCTGTGCTGTAGCAAGAAAACTCTGTTGTGTTGTTTATGCAATGCTAACTAAAAATCAAGAATTCATGCTCTTATGATTCACTCAAAAGAGTGAAAGGGTGACTCTGTTTTACAAGCTAGCACTTTGATGCTGTCAGATAGATTAGAGCACCCTCTCAAAAATAAAACAATACCACGACTAATCATAATGCAGCTTGACTGCGAATAGGAGTATGTCGTATGTTTTTACAAATCAATAAAGTTTATAAAAGATATAAACTTTACTAGAATAAGAATTCTCATAGGAGCTTATATAATAATATTAATAATAAAATAAGCTAAAACTAGAAGGTTTAAGGTAAGTAAGAGATATTAAGTTTGGGATTATAATTAACATCTTGACAATATTTATATAATCTGTATTAGTAATTAAATCATAATTTGTCATGAAAATTATAGTTGAATTTTAAAATAAAGTTTGTATATTTGTAGTTCTAAAATTAAGATTATGAATATAATAGACGGAAAACTACCAGAAGTACATAAGTATGGTAGAGGTTATAGATGGTATAATAC
>JAPLYA010000016.1 GCA_026395775.1 Candidatus Pacearchaeota archaeon | reverse complement strand
ATTTGTAAGAGCGGCAGGATTATATTATCCTGATAGTTCAAATAATGAACTTATAAAAGAAGTGGATGAGTTAGGGACCGGAAAGATCGGCAATCTTAACCCTGGTTATATTCTAGATCTGGGAAGTGGGAAAGCAATTTATGTCCCAGAGGGGGAAATTATTGAAAAACACCAACCTTTCGGTGAGACTGAAAAAAAGATAAAAGAGATAAAAGATCCAAGTGCAATTAAATTGATAACAGAATTAGAAAGAATCGGAGTTTCCATAAAGGATATGGGGTTGATTGGTTCATATCTAATTAATACTGGGAAGGAACCACATGATGTTGATCTCATAGTCCGAGGTATTAAAAATATGATTAATATCAAAAATAATTTTAAGGAATTATTAAAAAAGATTGGAGCGGAGAACTTCCCAAATGGGGATTACATAAATTCCTCCATCCAGAGATACAATGTGAAGTACAATGAAGAGTACAATGATTTTAAAGGAATGATATCCAGAAGATGGCCAACAATTTACATTCCAAAAAAACCTTTTTAATATGTAATCCTAAAGAACATGGTATAAAATTTTTGGAAATGATGGAAATCAAAGAATTATATGAGTTATTTGATAAGTTATATGAAAACGAGGTAAAGCCATACATAGAAAACAGAATTGCTAGAAACAGACATACGGAACCTGTTTATTATATTCTAGATAATTTTAAATTGAGGCGATTTAGGGGAGCCTTTCCAATTATAATATCGGAATTGTATAACCAAAACAGAGCCTTAGTCTTACCTATCGCAGCGGCATCAGAACTTGTCTTTTGCATTGCCCTTGTACAAGATGATATAATTGACGATGACGAAAAAAGGGGGGAAATTATTGCTAGTCATATAAAATATGGAATAGGCAAGTGTCTCGCCTCATGTGATTATATCTATGCCCTGATTATAAAGATGCTGAAAGAGTTGGAGAATCAAAAAATAAATCCCGAGATTATAAATATTGTTTATGAAAGCTTTATTGAAGCACATGAAAGATTATACAAAAGTTTTTTGGATGAAAAAAACGAAGCGAATAATTTTAAATTATCAGAAGAAGAAATTTTAGAAACATATAAAAATAAAACAATTCAAGGAACAAATGCGTTATTTTGCGCGATACTCTTATGCACAGAAAACAAAGATTTAGCGAATTTGATAAAAGAATATTCTTATAAATTGGCAATTGCAGGTCAGATTAAGAATGATATTTATGATGCTACATCCTATCTAATTAACAGAGGATATTCTGATCTAGAAAATGGATATGTTACTTATATAATTAAAAAATTAATTAACTCGTTCCCAGAAACTGAGAGAGAGGGGATTATAGAAATTATAAAAAATAAAGATCACGATAAAATAATAAAAATTTTAAATGATAAAGGCATCATAACCCTTTGCATTCAGGATTGCAATAAGTTTGTTGAAGAAGCTATTTCTCTTATTAAAGGCAGATTTCCAAAAAGATTAGAAGAAATTTTTTTAGTATGGGCAGAGGGGAATAGAAAATTTTCAAGGAAGATATAATAAGATAATGAAAGCAGATTTAAAACAGCGCTTAGTTTATGG
This sequence comes from Candidatus Pacearchaeota archaeon, assembly GCA_026395775.1. GTDB lineage: Archaea > Nanobdellota > Nanobdellia > Pacearchaeales > GW2011-AR1 > JAPLYA01. Next base: position 7,270 of record JAPLYA010000016.1, on the reverse strand, counting down.
GACCTACAGAATTCCTTTAGGATATTCAGAATTTTTCAGGATTCTAGAAGCATGTTATAGACAAGGGATTCTGTGGTTAGATACTTCACCAATCTATAATGCGGGTTTATCAGAAATTTGGATAAGGCACGCTCTTCAAAACCCACGATTAAAGTTCAAAGTGGCAACAAAGATAGGTAAATTTTATAATACCAATGGCAGACTAGAAGTAAACTTAGATCCGGACAGACTTCTGACTGCCATCAAAGAATCTCAAGGGAATCTGGGAAATGAAAAGTTAGATTTAGTATTTTTACACAATTATGATGGTAAGACTAGTGCAGACGATCTTGCTAAAACATTAGAGGGGTTACTAAGAAAAAACGGGCCAGCAACTTTTGGAACATCAAATTTCCCAATAAGAATCTGGAAATTTTTAGCAAAAAGGGGATTGATAGGCTGCATACAGAGAGCTTATGGGGAAGCCAAGCAAGTGGAGGAGGAAGCACTATTGGCGCAACGCCTAGGAATTGATTGCTGGTTATATAGGCCTTTTTATAAGGGAGAATTAATAAAAGCAGGGGGGAATCCTAAAGAACTTTTGGTAAGAGCAGCAAAGAGATACCCTCAAAGTAAAATTATTTTTGGAGCGAGTAGGGAAACCCAGGTAAAACAACTTCTCGGGCTATAGGCCCACAGTATAATATATTCTCCAACATATATATTCTAAAATATATATCGCAAAATATATATCTTAATATATATTTTATCATGCAATTCAAGCTTTTATCGTCGACAAAATCCTAGAAAGCTTTTTAAAGCCTGTAATCTTTAACCTATCGAGAGGTTAAAAATATCCCTTTTTATACCAGCAAACTTAAATCAAAATCAATCAAATTTAATCGAAATTATCAAAAAAAAATGGAAATTAAAAAATACACAGCAGAGGAAATTTTACTTGGAATTCAATTACCCAAACTTACACAATTAAAAAGTTTACGAAACGAAGTTAGTTATTACCAACAAAATGAGAATAGGAGGAAAAATGAGTGAGAAAAAAGATTACAAAGCAGAGGATATAAAGGTGCTCGAAGGACTTGAAGGGATTAGGATGCGCCCGAGCATGTACATAGGTTCAACAGGCAAGGAAGGCTTGCATCATCTTGTTTACGAAGTTGTAGACAATTCTGTTGATGAAGCAATGGCTGGTTTCTGCAAGAAAATTCTGGTTACTATCCACAAAGACGACTCAGTAACAGTAGAAGATGACGGCAGAGGCATTCCAGTCGACATGCATCCCATCTATAAAAAACCAGCTTTAGAAATAGTTATCACAAAGCTTCATGCAGGAGGCAAGTTTGACAAGAAGTCATATCAAATCTCTGGGGGTTTGCATGGGGTAGGTATTAGTGTTGTAGCAGCATTATCTAAAAAGCTTATTGCCACAATAAAGAGAGATGGAAAAATCTACAAACAAGAATATGAAATAGGTAAGCCTTCAACTTCTTTAAAAACAATTGGTTCTTGCGACAAAAATGAAACAGGAACAACAATAACCTTTTTCCCAGATACAAGCATATTTCCAACAACAGACTATGATTTTAATTTTCTAGCCACAAGATTCAGAGAAATAGCTTTTCTTAATGCAGGAGTCAAAATTGTTTTAAAAGACGAAAGAAAAGACAAGCAAGAGGATTTTCAGTATGAGGGAGGTTTAATTGAGTTTGTCAAATGGTTAAATAAAAGCAAAGAAATTATTCACAAGCCTGTTTATTTTAAAAAACAAACAGATTCAACAATAGTGGAAATAGCTGTTCAATACAACACAGGTTATCAAGAAAACATATTTGGTTTTGTCAACACAATCAATACAGTTGAAGGCGGAACCCACATTATAGGATTTAAAACAGCTTTAACTAGAGTAATTAATGATTATGCCCAAAAACAAGGAATATTGAAAACAGGCAATTTAACAGGAGATGATGTTAGAGAAGGCTTAACTGCAATTGTCTCAATTAAAATCCCGAATCCTCAATTTGAAGGACAGACAAAAACAAAACTAGGAAATTCAGAAATAAAAGGAATTTTAGATTCAATTGTATCAGCTGCTCTATCTGAGTTCTTCGAAGAAAATCCTCAAATAGCAAAGAAAATTGCCCAAAAAGCATTTGAATCAGCCAAAGCAAGAATAGCTGCAAGTAAGGCTAAAGATTTAGTCAGAAGAAAATCGGCATTTGGTTCAGGTGGCTTGCCTGGCAAGCTTGCTGATTGCTCTAGCAAGAAAAAAGAAAAAACAGAATTGTATCTGGTGGAAGGAGAATCTGCGGGAGGTTGTTTTTCAGGAGACACAAAAGTAGCATTGGCAGATGGGAGAAATTTATCTTTTATAGAGCTTGTTAAAGAAAACGGACAAGGAAAAGAAAACTTCTGCTATACTATAAAAGAAAATGGAAGCATAGGGATAGCAAAAATTGAAAATCCAAGAATAACAAAAACAGATGCAGAAGTTATAAAAATAACTCTAGATAATAACCAGGAGATTGCCTGTACCCCAAATCACAAGTTTATGCTTAGGAATGGCAAGTATAAAGAAGCTGAAAAATTAACAAATGAAGATTCTATAATGCCTTTATATAAACAAATTTCTAAGATAGAGGGAAAAATAACAATAGATGGCTATGAAATGGTTTTCGATATGAATAAAAAGTGGATTTTTACTCACATACTAACTGATGAATTTAACCTATCAAACAAGATTTATTCAAAAAAACAAGGAGATCACAAACACCATATTGATTTTAACAAATTAAATAACAATCCTTCAAATATAATAAGAATACCAAAAGAAGAACATTTGATTATTCATACCCAGCATTTAGATAAAACCCTACACAGAGAAGACGTAAAAGAAAAGGCCAGAGCAGCTCACAGAAATCTCGAATACAGAAAAAAGGTTAGCGAATGGGCAAAACAGCCAGAAATTCAAAAAATGCTTTCAGAAAGAGCAAAAGAACAATGGAAAAATCAAGAATACAAAGATTTCATTACTCAGAAGTTTAAAGAATTTTACAATTCAAATGAAGATTATAGAAAAAAGAATAATCAACAGCTAGATGAACAACAAAAGAAGTACTGGGCCGATGAAAAAAACAGGATAAAAGCATCCGAAAAGGTTAAAAAGTTCTTTGAAGAAAATCCCGATGCAAAAGAGTATTTGTCAAGCTTAGCAAAAGAGCAATGGAAAGATGAGACATTAATAGTCTGGAGAAGAGAAAAAACAAGAGAGCAATGGACCCCAGATTTCAGGGAGAAGAGAAAAATAGCATACAATCGGACTTATTTTGAAAAGACAATAAAACTAATGAAGAAGGTTATTGAAAATGAAGGAAATCTCAATAATTTTGATAGAACAAGAATAGAGAATAATGATAAGAACATTTTAAGTCTAAAAACATTTTGTTCAAGATTTTTTAATAATAGTCCAGAAGAGATGCAAGAAACAGTAAAAAACTACAATCACAAAATTAAAAGAATTGAATTTTTATCAAAAAGGTTGGATGTTTATGATTTAGAAGTTAAAGAAACGCATAATTTTGCTCTTGCTTCTGGAGTCTTTGTTCATAATAGTGCAAAAATGGCTAGAAATAAAGAATATCAAGCTATATTGCCATTAAAAGGAAAAATTCTAAATGTAGAAAAAGCATCTCCAATAAAAGTTCTCTCTTCAGAAGAAATAACCAACTTAATAACAGCAATTGGAACAAGTGTCAGAGAGGAGTTTAATCTAGAAAAGTTGCGCTATAATAAGGTAATAATAATGACAGATGCTGATGTTGATGGAAGTCACATCAGAACTTTGCTATTAACTTTCTTCTTCAGATTCATGCCTCATTTGATAGAAACAGGACATGTTTTTATTGCTGTTTCACCATTATACAAGATTAGAAAAAAAGAGGATATTTATGTTTATTCAGACAAAGAACTTGAAAAAGTTCTGGATAAAACAGGAAATTCAAATGTCACAAGATTCAAGGGCTTAGGAGAGATGAATCCCCAACAACTCTGGGATACAACAATGAATCCATCAACTAGAATGATGAAAAAAGTAACAGTTGATGATGCAGTTGAAGCCGATAGAATATTCTCAATCTTAATGGGAGATGATGTCGAGCCTCGCAAGCAGTTCATAATCGAAAAAGCTCACGAAGCTTTTGTTGATATTTAACATGAAAATCTTTATATCATTCAAGTACACAGGAGAAAACAAAGAAGAGTTAAAAGAGAATATGAGAAAAATATGTGCTGCTTCAGAAAAGGAAAATCATGAGCACTACTGTACACTATTCGAAGATAATTCATTTTTTAAAAAATCTAAAAAGCAGATATTTGAATACGCATTCAAAAAAATTGATGAAGCCGATATTGTTTTAGTGATATTAAAATCAGAAGAGAAAAGCGAAGGAATGTTACTTGAAGTTGGCTATGTTTTAGGCGAGAGAAAAAAGCTTATTTTAGCTGTACAAAAAGATATTAAAAACACTTACTTAAGAGAGCTCGCAGATAATACAATAGAATTTAACAATATAGAAGATTTAACAACTAAATCAAGCAAAATAAAAATCTAAAAATGCCAAAAGAAAAACCAGAAGAAAAAGAAGAAGAATTTGAAGAAGATGAAGAGAGCGAAGAGAGCAAAGCTGAAAAGGCAAACGAGAAAGGTGTAGAGAATGCCGAAATAACAGAAGAAATGGAAAAAGCATATATAGATTATGCCATGTCTGTTATTGTAGCTCGAGCCCTGCCAGCAGTAGAAGATGGGCTCAAGCCTGTTCACAGAAGAATTCTCTATACAATGGAGAAACTAGGATTGACTCCAGATAAGCATACTGTAAAATCAGCAAGGATAGTTGGAGAGTGCATGGGAAAATATCACCCTCATGGAGATATGGCTATATATGACTCATTGGTAAGAATGGCTCAAGATTTTAGTTTGAGATATCCTCTAGTTCATGGGCAAGGCAATTTTGGTTCATTGGATAACGATCCTCCAGCAGCACAGAGGTATACTGAAGCCAAACTAGCTCCTATCTCAGTGGAATTATTAGAAGACCTAGATAAAGATACAGTGAAGTTCACAGGTAATTTTGATAACACATTAAAAGAGCCTGAAATCCTGCCTGCAAAACTTCCAAATCTTTTAATTAATGGAGCTTCGGGAATTGCAGTAGGAATGGCAACAAATATTCCTCCACATAATCTAACAGAAGTTTGCGAGGGAATAATTGCCTATATTGAAAACCCAGAGATTTCTATTGAAAAATTATGCAATATAATCCAAGGCCCTGATTTCCCAACAGGCGGGCAGATTTCAGGAGATATGCTTGAGTTATATAAAACAGGAAGAGGCAGAATCACAATCAGAGGAAAATTATCAAGTGAAGAGAAAAAAGGAAAATACAGAATAATAGTCACAGAAATTCCCTATATGGTTAACAAAGCCGAGTTAATAAAACAAATAGCTAATCTAGTAGCAGAAAAGAAAATTCAGGAATTATCGGACATAAGAGATGAATCAGCAAAAGGTAAAGTCAGAATTGTTATTGAGCTAAGAAAAGGAGTTGATCCTAAATTTGTAATTAACAAACTTTTCAAATACACAAGATTGCAAGATAACTTTGATATTAATCTTCTAGCTCTAGTTAAAGGCAAGCCCCAAACCCTTGATTTAAAAAGATTTATAATAGAATATGCCAAGCATAGAAAAGATATTGTAGAAAAAAGAACAAAGTTTGATTTGAAAAAAGCAGAAGAGAGGTTAGAGATTGTTCTTGGCTTGATAATTGCTTTGAAAGATATAGATAATGTTATTGACTTAATCAAAAAAGCAGAGCATATTACTGATGCAAAAGAAAAATTAATGAATAAATACAAGCTTTCTTTGAAACAGGCAGAAGCAATTCTTGATATGAAGTTGTCTGCTTTAACTAAACTAGAAAATGACAAGCTAAAAAAAGAAAAAGAATCGCTAGACTCTTTGATTACAGAGTTAAACAGACTTCTTTCTTCTGAAAAAAATATTCTTGAGGTAATAAGAAAAGAAGTTCTAGAATTAAAACGCAAATATGGGGATGAAAGAAGAACGCAAGTTATGCAGAGGGATATTCAAGAATTGCAAGAAAAGGATCTAGTTCAGAAGTCAGATGTTGTTGTAACAATAACAGATAAAGGTTATGTCAAGAGAATGGACATCAAGACATACAAAGAGCAGAAAAGAGGCGGAAAAGGAGTTATTGGAAGCGATTTAGCAACAGGTGATTTTGTAAAAGAACTAATTTACTGCACTACCCATGATTATTTGATGTTCTTCACAGATAAAGGCAGAGTATACTGGCTGAAAGCATATAATATTCCTTCTATGGAAAGATATGGAAAAGGCAGAAGCCTTGCCAATATCCTAAATTTGAAAGATGAAAATATCTCTTCTGTTATCTCTGTAAAAAGTTTTGAAGATAATCTAGTTATTGTTACAAAAAAAGGAATGATAAAGAAAATGAGGATGGCTATGTTTTCAAAACCTCGGGCTTCTGGAGTTAGAGCAATTGCAATTCCAGATGATGATTCTGTTATTGAGGTTCAGCCAATAAAAGAAAAGCAAGAGCTTCTATTAGTAACAAAAAAAGGCCAGGCAATTCGCTTTAATAGTGATGAAGTTCGAAGCATGGGCAGAGCTAGCTATGGAGTAACAGGAGTCAAGCTAAACCAAAATGATGCTGTTGTCTCTCTAGAGGTCTTGCCATTAGGAAAAACAGATGCAACAATTTTAACAATAACAGAAAAAGGTTATGGAAAAAGAAGCGAAGTTGAGGATTACAGATTAACAGGAAGAGCTTGCAAAGGAGTTATTAATCTAAAAGTTTCAGATAAAACAGGAGAGGTTGTAAATTCTGTTTCAGCTGCTGAAAAAGATTCAATAATAGTCACAACAGCAAAAGGAATGGTCATAAGAACTAGTGTAAAAGAAATTAGAGTCATGTCAAGAGCAACCCAAGGTGTAAGAATAGTCAAGCTTCAAGACCAAGACAAAGTTGTAGATCTTGTTAAGATAGCTGATGAACAAGAAGTTAGCTAATTATAAACTTGTTTTTAGAGGTAAATACTAAACTAATTTTGTAGTTAGGAAAGGGACTCCCTTGGTTCTTTACATCAATCTCCAAGCCAATGAAAACAATTATCAAGTAAACTGAAATAGTTTACAATTTATCAATTAGTAAAATTTTATTTATTAGTTTTT
>JAPLYA010000058.1 GCA_026395775.1 Candidatus Pacearchaeota archaeon | reverse complement strand
AACATGGATAGAATCAGCAATGATAGGCATCTGTCTAGCAGGTTTATGTCATGACAAAGCACTAGACAAACTAAAAACTTTTTCTCTAATGCCTAATAAAGAAATTGCAATATCACTTATAGAAGCGAACAAGAAGAAAATATTCGAAATTGGAGTAGCTACTAGAGACATTATAAACATTGCAGACTCATTGAATTTAGAGAGGAGCAAAGGATGGAAGGAAGCCAAAATAGATTTCAATTTAATAAGTTCTAATCTTGTTAATAGATTTGCGATACTAGAAAAATATAATTTTTCGTGTGCGTATTGTGGGCGGAGACCACCAGAGGTAGCTTTAGAGTTAGATCATGTTTTCCCGAAAAGTAAGGGTGGAACAAATGGTTCAAGCAATAGAGTTCCAGCCTGCTGGGAATGTAATCATGGCAAACGAGATAAAATACTGAGTGAAGAGTCCACAAAACTAATTAAACAAGTTATTGAATCGAAAGATGAATGTTATTAAAAAAGTAGGTTATGGAGTTTGGGAAGTGATACCATCTGGAGAAGTTAAAATATTAAGTCATAAGGCTAGCTTACAAGTTAAAGAAGTTAGAGGGCATGCTTTCATTTGGAAAATAAAACCACACAGAAAATTCAACTGGATAGACATACTAACCTCAAAAAATATAGACTATACTCTAAAAGGTTTTGCAAAAACACCAAGAATAATGATAAACAATAAGAAAGTCTGGCTTGGCAGAAATTACATCACAATCTTTGAGCCTAAGTGGAATAGTTTCTTTGCTGTAAACCCCATAGAAGCCAAAAAAGAGGCTGTTTTTGATATGCTTGATACAATTAAAGAAATAAAAGAAATTATAGGAGATTTCAAGTACGATTTTACATGCAGAAGACAGCATTATGGATTTGTAAATAACAAAGAAGCTATGCACTTCATAAAGGAAGGAAAGAAAATTCTAATAAAAAATGAGAAATGATATTGGTTTTCAATAGATTTTTCCAAAAATCAGTATAAATAAGCAGAAACAATTCATGAAAAGGATGCAGATATTGATGGCATGGGCTATCAAAGATTAATGAATTCTCACGAGAAAACAGGATTTAAAGTGACGCCAGAGTTTACTCTTAAGATGATGAACGGGATCCAGCAGAACCAGATGATTTTTGACAAAAATATGGCTTCTCACTTGCAAGTCTTGGACAAGATAGGAAATAAGGTTGGAGAAGTTGCAGATCAGAGCAAGAAGCTTGGAGAAATTGTTGAATCTCTCGCAGGCGAAGTCAAGAAACTTAAGGAGGAAAAGCATGATTAAGCCAGTATCACTCAAAGGCACAATAACAATCTCTATAAAAAAAGAGATAGTCTATTCTCTCTGCCGGTGCGGAAACATCAAATCAGAAATGTCAAAAAGATGTCGTGAATGTCTAGGAAGAAAAAGCAGGCATGGGGCAAGAATCTCGCAGTCGATGAGGAATAATGAAGATAACAGAGAAGAATATCAGCAAAACAAAATTAGATCAAACAAAAGATGTGCAGACTACGGAATTCTAATCAGCCCAACCGCAACTCGCTGTAAGAGTTGCGGAATTAGTAAAAGCATGCAGAAGCAATGGGACGAAAGAAAATCTAGGGGCTTCAAATTCAAACCTTATCAAAGAAAAAGAGGAGAACACAATGGCGAGCTTTCTAATGAACTTATCCAGCGAGTTTGAGAGTTTCATCAACCAGTTGACTAGCCATTTCAACAGGGCGACATGGGAACTCTTGATTATCTTTGCAGTCCTGCTGATTGTCTCAATCTTAATTCTCTCTTTCTACCGGTCACGAAAGAAAATAAACTGGATGTTTGTGATAATTTT
>JAPLYA010000074.1 GCA_026395775.1 Candidatus Pacearchaeota archaeon | reverse complement strand
ATGTTCCTCGAGGAAGTGATGTTACCTTAGTTGCTGGAGGCTGCGGGATTGGAGGATTATCTTTTCCAGCAAAAAGGTTTAGCCAAATGGGAAATAGAGTAATAACTCTGATTGGAGCAAAAGATAAAAAGCATTTAGCTTACTTAGACAGATTTGAAAGATATGGAGAGGTTCATGTTGCAACTGAAGAAGGAGATTATGGAGTTAAAGGAATGGTTTCTAGTTTACTTGATAGTATTGACATTCCTACTCGGGGCTATTTTTTTAATTGCGGACCAAGAGCAATGGTAGAGGCTATTTTACAAAGAGAAATTGATATGTCTAGTGCAGATAAAGTATTTTCAGCTATAGAGTATTTAACTATGTGTGGTGTAGGAGTTTGTGGAAAATGTGTTGATTCAAAAGGAAGAAGAACTTGTGTTGAAGGGCCATTTATGCCTGCTGTTTAAAAATATCTAGAAAGTTTAACTTGTTTCTTATAATTCTTGAGAAGCCAGGATTGTTGCCTGAATAGATTAACATCAAGTTTTAGTCTTGAACCCATTATTTGAAAAGCTTGTTTAATTGATTCTGGCTTTTCTGGCTGCTGATTAAAAGCATTTCTTGATAACTCCCGCAGGATTCCCACACCTAAGGGAGCCCAATATTCAGGGCGTTCTTCTCGCAAGACAAGAACAGAGGCTTGTTTTTTTATTCTTGCTAAATACTCGCAGGCTGCAAGCCTTGCTGTGTAATAAGCTCCTGTTCCCAGATAATATCCATGAAACAACTGAATTTCTGATATATCTTGAAAATAGCGAATTTTTTCCAGCAGCATTTTAGATAATGTGTCATCTGTTGCGGTTATTGACCATCTCGTGGGAACTAACTTTCTGCTAAATCTTTATCCTAGCAAACCCGCTGATAAAATTTTTATGAGCTTTGAAGTTTTGATTCCTGACTTGTATCGCTCTTGGATTGCTGTTGAGGCTTTTGCATCTGGATCTTGAACTAGGGCGTCTACTTTTTTTGGAATAGAGGGATTGTCCTCGAGTCTTGCGAATTTCAGGGGGGCGGGGTTTGCAATTATTGTTGCTTGTTTTGAGAAATCAATTTCGAGTTTTGGGGGTTTTTTAAGAATTATTTCTGTGTCTACTTTTTTATCAGCCATTGAAACTTCCTGCATAATATTTAGAAATTTATCTTTTAATTCTGGTTTGATTTTTGTTTTAAATCTGGCATAGATTAGCTTGCCTCTTAACTCTAGAATTTTATCAATTGAATAGTCTTTTGCATGCCAGGATTCTGGCATGCTGTAGTCTTCTGAATCACAGGTTTCCTCTGGCAGCAAGATTCCTGTATTTATTTCGGGATAGCCTATTCTGCCCACAAATATTTCAGGAGGACTCGAGCCTGAGAAATGAGTTTTTATTTTTCTAAGAAGATTGAATCTTGCTAGTATCCTACAAGGTTTTCCACACATGCCTCGGCCCTTACATTTTTCACACAGCATTTTAGCCTCTTTTTGAAATTGAAAGTTATGGGGCTTTTATAGATTGTTGTGATGAAGAATAGTTATTCAGAGGTAATAACTAAACTGATGATATGAGAATTCTTAACGAAAGTTAGTTTAAAGCCAAAGGCTTTAAAGATATAAGAAAAATTGGGAGCATTCGCCAACCCAATTTTTCC
>JAPLYA010000037.1 GCA_026395775.1 Candidatus Pacearchaeota archaeon | reverse complement strand
TTCCCGAAAGAGTTATATCTCATTCCTTGCTTTAGAATTTTATTGCTTTTACAAAAAGGACATTTCATATTATCACCTCCTCGTATAGAAAGAGGAGATAATTGTATATAAATCTATCTGACGATAACTATACAGTATCCTATTCCTTAATCGATACACTCTAAAAGGAACATCCAAGGGAAAATTAAGAAACTTTTCAAGAATTCTAGAAAGAAGCCAAAATTGGCAGTGAATTATTGGGCTTGAAATGGGGCAGATACGACGCTAAAACTCTCAAAAAATGCTAGATTGGCACTGTCGAATATAATAATTCTGGCCACTGGGAGAGGGGTGGCTGATAAGCTGCATATGGAAATTGCTGCATAAGATGGAAAAAGAAAGCTTAGAACAAGAAGTGAAAAAGCAAAAGCGAGAGATTGAAAAGTTGAAAAAGAAAGCCAGGAGGCAGAAGTGGATAAATCTGTGGCTGATTTGGAAGTGATGGGAAAAGCTTATCAGAATACTAAGAATTCTCATCAAGAATTTCTATAGCAAGTTCTACTAGCATTCCTGGCTTGAGTTGGTTTTCCAGCATTTTTGGCACGATAATAATTGTTTGATTGCCATGCTTTGCTATTTTCTTGGTTATTGTGAAATGTTTATTTTCCATTTTTTTATTTTTACTTATCAATTGAGTCGTGCTCTTTCTTACCATGACTCGGTATATTTCAGTATCTCTCGTGCTCTTTCATCCACTTTTCCTGCAGGTATCCTTACCACATCATAACCGAAGTCTCGGTAGTTTTGCTCTTGAAGTCTTTCTAGTTCTAGGGCTTCTTTTAAGTCTTCTCTTCTTACTTCTGTTCTCTGACAGTCTCCTAGATTTTCTATCAGAAAAACCAGCTCATATGGCTTGTGAGGCTTTCTTGCTCTATGCTTTTCCATTTCAACTTTTATCATTTTACTTGGCTTTCTTCCTTGTATTTGGTAGTATGCCAAGCCGTCAAGTGTTCCCCTATCAAGTAAAACTCTTCTAAGTCCTATTTTGTCTGCAAATCTTTCTCTTTCCAATTGTAGTTCAAGAATCTTGTCCTGGAAATCAGCTTCCTCCCAAGGTTTGGCTATTCCTCTTGCTTGCTGCAATCTTATGAAATCCTCTGCAGCTTCTCTTATTATCGCTCCGCCTTGCAATTCTGCTGCTAAGAGCACAGAGCTTTTTCCGCATCCCGGACCACCGGTCAGTATGTATCTTGCTCGCAACCAATTTGTCATTTTGTTTACCTCCTGGTTTGATTTAGTTATTTAGTTGAGCTTGAAGCTGTTCTATTTGCTGACTATAGCTTTCTATTGTCTTCTTGCTTACTCGGCAGTTGCTGAGCCATCTGAGTCTTTCATAGCTAGCTCTTAATCCTGCTATCCTTTCTTTCAGCTCGCTTTCTTGTTTTTGTTCCATTTTCTTTTTCCTCCTAAAATTCCTTACAAATGGAACTACTTAAACTTCTGTTGTAGATTATTCTACAACATAAAAATAAAAGGCGTATTTTCCAATTTTATTAAACAACCTTAGGAGGGAACAATTGGAACTGAAATAGAGAAAAAATACTTAATTAGAGAAGAGGGAACATGGCATGGAATGGCCGCAGTTATAGCAGAGATAAAGAAACTTTCATTGGGTAGCGTTATCAGGCAAGGATATCTCCCTATTGAACAAGGAAGAAGATTAGCGGAAAAACTAAAACTAGATTTAAAATTCCAACCAGCTGAAGCCAGACTTCGAGCAAAAACAAACAGATATTTCTTGACATTTAAAGGAGATGGAACACTTTCAAGAGAAGAGCAAGAAACAGGAATAGAAAAAGCTATTTTTGAAGAATATTGGCTTTTAACAGGAGGAAAAAGAATCGAAAAAGTACGATTTGCGATTCCTTATGAGGGATTAACAGCAGAAATAGATTTATATCGGGACAGAGATTTAATAACAGCAGAAGTAGAATGCCCCAATATAGAAACAGCAAGGAAAATAAAGCCGCTTGGAAAAGACATAACAGAAGATAGAAGATACAAAAATAGAAATTTAGCTAGATAAGGAATATTTAAATTCTGATCTTCAAAAAATGCCATACTTTTAGAGATAGGATAATCAATAGGCATAGATTTTGCCTTTAAAATAATCGTTTAAATGTTAAAAAGCCGGTCTATCCGATTTGGAATAGCAAGAAGTTCTGTTAATGCTGAAATCCCCCTTCCTTTACGTACTGCCTTTTCACCATCTTGCATACTTCTTACAAGCCCATTTAAATAAACTTTATCCTTCAATCCTTTTGCTACGTCATCTACTGCTTTTTCCCAATTCTTTTTTCCTGTTTTGGGATTTATCCCTTCTATGAATAGATCTTCTCTAAATACCCCCAGTCTACATAAAGAAACTAAACCATCTGTTCTAGAACCATGATGTTCGTGAGAGCTGATAAACACAGGCAATTTGCCCTGTTTCATAGCATATAAACCTAACACTATTCCAGAAGGGTTCTCGTCTGCAATACCGTCTGCTACAAGGATGGCGTAGTCTTCAATTTCCTTAGATAAGGCTCCCAGAGCTATACCTGCTGATACTAAACCATATCCTAGAGCGAAATAAAAAACATTTCGCTGAAATTCATCTTTTATTTTTTCCCCAACAGGATACATTACATCAGTTAAAACAATTGGAATATGGGGTTTTTCTTTTAATATCCTTAATCCTTCTACTAAAGTAGTTGCTCGATTTGACTTTATACCTTTTTGCTCTAATAGTTCTACTGCATAGTCCATCTCTGCAGGTTTATCTTCTACAACTAAAATTTCAGAATCGTTTTCTTGTGGCATCTTTTTGTTTAAGTTGTTATTTTTTCTCCTGCTTTCGCTTTAATTAGAGCATCCTCTTGAAGATTACTCTTTGGGTAGTTGGGGGTAACATTCATTTTAATCCCGCCCCATCATTGAATGGGTTCGTGCATATTCATGGGCTTCGGGATATTTTTCAAATTCTTCATAGCGAGCTTTTTCTCCTGGCTTGAGAAGATTAAGCGAGAGAAGATGATAACAAGCATCATGCATAACAAGGTACTTTCCAGTTTTCATATCCCTAAACACACTCTGCTCCATCCCTCCTGCAGATCTTTCCCCACAACTAGTTATGTACAAGCAGTCCCTACCATCAAGAGTTTCCCTTACGTTTAATTTTTCAGCTGATTTTAAAACCAAGCCTTCAGAGTCTCCTACTAAATTTGCAGATGCTTCAAGGACTCTATGTACTAATTCATCTTCTATTCCAAAAGCATCTGGATTGTTGGAGATTAATTCAGACATTCCCTGTATTTTTGCTTTCAACTCTGGATCAATTTTCATTTTAACCCTAACTCCTTTTTGTTAGTCTTAGATTCCCAAACTTCATCAGGTATATGGTAATAACTTCCAGCCCCACAATGTGACCCAATAAGAACAACTATATCGTTCTCTCGTTCCGCAATTTCTCTTAACTCAAACATAATGCCAAATCCGTTACAAGCAATTAGGCTTCTCGAATTTAATCCTCCTGCTGTCTTGTACATTAAATAAACATTTGAAGAACTATAACAACCTTCAGAATCTTTTTTAGAATCATTAAATCTTATTGCACAAACATCTCTTCTGGCTTCCGGATAAATAGGCTCTTCTACTCCGGTTGTTTCATCAAGCCGGCATAATTTTCTTAGTAATGATTTGGCTTCTCCTGGTTTTATATCTATATCTTCAACTGATGTCATTTTTCCTCCTTCAGCAGCCTCATTAATCCCGAGATGTTTTGTTTAGATATTATATGCGTTGCTTCACTTTGTTCAGCTTGCTCTTTTACCCCTTCAACCTCAGCTCTTGCTGTGTAAAGAATTCTTACTGGAACAAGGTTTCTGATTTCTTGTAAGACCTTGTAACCTTCTGCTCCACCATCTGTGTAATCTAAATCTGTTACAATTTTGTCGTATCTTGCTTGTCTTGCCTTGGTTATTACCTCTTCGGGGGTTATTGCAGTATCAACTTCGATTTCTGGTCTTTTCAAGGCTCTAGAAAATCTTGCAAGGAATTCTTCGTTGTCATCTCCCATAAGTATTTTTTTGTTTGTCATTTTGTCGTCTATTTAAGTTTAATTTTATATGATGGCCCCTCCTCGCCTGCTTCATTCGCCCATGCTACTTTTATTCTATCTCCTCCTAGTTTTCTTATGGATACAAAATCATAAGGCCATAAGTATCTAAGATCCTTAGATGGCTCATGTTGGTCTCTTGTTGTAACTTTTTTTGTTTCTATTCTCCTTATCACTTCTCCAGCTTTCTCTTTGTAATAGACTCTTAACCACTCTTTCCACTCTATGCCTCCACCATCATCGCACCATTCATGCTCTTCCCATTTACTAGCCACTACTTGAAATCTATTTGTTTCAGCATAGGCAATATCCTCCAGCATACCTGTTGTATTCAACCCCCAGCCGCAATCTCTGTAGGATCTAACTCTATTTCTAATTCCTGGAAATTTTGCTTCAATATCTCTGATTTTTTGTTTTAGTTTGGGTTCCATTTTCTCTCTTTAAGGTATGTGCTGTTGTCTTGGCACTTGATATGATCTTATGAATCCTGTGCCGCATTTCAAAGCATATTTTATTGTTTGCCCTATTAGGCAAGCATTTGCTTCTTCAAACTTTTTCATTCTTGAGTCTACGTTTCTCGTATCATTTGAAGCTGTTGCAATCCAGACAATATCGCCCTGTTCTGTTTCAGCCCATAAGGTAAGGCTTGCGGCCCTGTATGGATCTTGCCGAGACATATAAGTGCCTCTATATTTTCTGCCTGGCGGTCTATGCTGTGCAAATATGCTCTTTACTTTTCCTTCAAGCAATTTTTCTGCCATTTTCTTGTGTACCTCCTTGAAATCATCACAAATGGAGGTACTTAAATCTCTGTTGTAGAAATATCTACAACATAATAATAAAAAGCAGTCTTAACCCAAGATTATGGCGCCAGCAGAGGGCGATAAACCACTGCAAATGCAAGGAGGATAAAAAATGAAACTACAAATAATAGAAGGTCTTGGGGGAGCACACTGTTTTGTTGACGCTTTAGAGATAGGAACTCCAGCAGTTGTATGGGAGGGAGATTTTTGTGAGGTATATACAGCAGGCAAAGGACGTATAGATGAAATTATAAGAAAGTCTAAAACAAAAGAAATAGGAATACGCACCTTTTGCCCAGATGGCCCAGAAGATATGAAAGCTTACATTGAGGGCCTTGGAAAAATCTACTTAGAAACCCCAAAAAACTGGGAAGTGTATGGCGGAATGCCACAAGAGCAAGTCATGGGCATGGAAGCAGAATTGCAGCAATTGCAAGAAAAAGCATACAGTTTAGAACAAAAGTTAAGAGATGCAAGTAACACCGGAAAGAAAAAGTTTACAGAAGAACTTGAGCAAACCCTAGAATAAATGTTGTAGAAAAATAAACAACAAGTTTATAAATAGATAGAGCCTTTTCTTTTTATGATACTTACACAAAAAGAAATCCTAAAAGAAATTAAGAAGGGACGAATTAAACTTGAACCTTATAGCAAATTAGCTGTGGGTCCTGCATCTATTGATTTAACCTTAGATAATAAAATAAGGGTTTTCAATCCAAATTCACAGCATGTTGTAAACGAAAATGTGGATTATAAAAAGATAACAAAACTTGTTGATATAGTTCAAGGGTATATATTAAAACCAGGCGAGTTGGTTCTTGGGATAACAAAAGAAAAAATAACCTTATCTGAAAATATCTGTGGATGGCTTAACTCAAGGTCTAGATTTGCCAGAATAGGGCTAATGAGCCACATAACAGCCCCTTTTATTGCTCCAGGAGTAAGTAATAAGCAAGTTCTAGAAATCTTTAATGCTTCTAAAAATAAAATTAAATTGATTCCAGGCGTAAAGATTTGCCAGCTTGTTTTGCAGGAATGCAAAGGAAAAGCAAGGTATTCTGGAATTTTTAGAAATCAGGAGTTATAATGGAAAACGAGAAAATCATAAAAGTTTTAGAGAAGCTAGGTTTCTCGCCAAATGAGATAAAAGTTTATCTTACATTAAATGATCATGGCTCGACAAAAGCAGGAAGAATAGCAAAACTAGCTAGTATTGATAGAAGCTCCGGCTATAATGCTCTGAAATCTCTACAGGAGAAAGGATTAGTTAGTTATGTTCTTATTGGAAAGGTAAAATGGTTTCAATCTGTTGGACCAAGAAGACTTGTTGAATATTTAAGAGAGCAGGAGGAAGATGTTAAAGCAATAATCCCCGATTTGCAAGAAAGGCATAAGGCAATGAAAATAGAAGGGCAGGTAAGAATGTTTAAAGGAATAAAGGGAGTAAAATCAATATTTTTAGACATCGCTAGAACTTGCAAGGACAATTTTGTTTTTGGTTCAGAAGGGCAGTTTTCAGAAAAAATGCCTGAATTTGCAATGCAATTTGATAGGCTGAAAAAGGAAAATAAAATTCATACAAGGCTTCTGATAAGAAAAGATAGAAAAGAGCTTGATAACAAGACAACCTCATACAGATATATCCCAAATATTTCAGAATCTCCTGCTGTTACAAATATTTATGGTAATAAAATTGCAATTATAATCTGGACAGATGAGCCAGAAGGAGTAATTATAGAAAATGAAGCAGCAGCTAAGGCTTACAAGAGTTATTTTGATTTTATGTGGGAAAAAGCCAGCAAATTCAAGTAGATTCTCGCTCTTCAGAATTTTCATCAATTCAAAGTAATAAAAAATAACCCCTTCTTTGATTACAATAAGAGATACATCACTTAAGGATGCTAGTTGGAGATATTTACCTCCCTATATTTGCCCATTATGGGCAATTGATGGGCATATAATTTACTGACTTGGGTAGTAATCCCCCTCGTCTCTTATTATCCAGCTCTTTCTGACTAATTTATGAAAAATCTAGAAGCAGAAGAAATTTTGATTAAGTTAAAGGAGATTCTGGAATATCTCGAGGAAATAAGCAGAAAAGTGGGAGAGGACCCACGAAAAGACCATGGAGTATGAATAGCCCCGCCAGGATTTGAACCTGGGTCGCCGGCTGTCTCCTTCTTGTTTAAGGAAGAGCCAGAGGCCAGCATACCTAGTCTCTCGCTTTTTCAGCGAAATTTGACCGCTATACTACGGGGCTATGATTAAGCTAGAAAGCAAAGGTATTTAAATTTTAATTCTTTTAAGTTTTGGAGGTGAAAAATGATTAGCTGGATTATTTTGGTTTGTTTAGTTATAGTAATATTTTTTGTAATGAAAATGAGGCATATGGGCCATAGAACCTATATTCTCATTTTGCTTTTATTTCTAGTTTTTACTTATGCCACTGTTTCGGGAGTTATAAAAAAGAATAACATTGATGTTACAAATTTTTCAGGCATGGTTACAGCTGGGAAGCTGTATTTTAACTGGCTTGGGCAGATTTTTGGAAATGTTAAAGATATAAGCGGGGATGTTGTTAAAATGGATTGGGTTGGGAACTCAACTTTAAAATAGGGGTTATGAATTATGAAAATAGTTTTGTTTGTTATGGCCTTTTTGTTATTGGGAGTGTTTTTTATTGTAAGTGAAAAGAATTTATCAGTAAGAAGCCCTGAAGCTAGAGTTGAACTTGGAAAACTTTATCTGGGTTGGTTAGGGCAAATTGCTATAAATTCAGGAAGATTAACTGGCTATGTTGTCAAACTTGATTGGTTTCCTGGAAATAAGACTTCTGGGTAGATTTAAAAAGTCTGGTTTTTATGTGATAAAACAATGAAGCAAAAAGAAATATCAGCAGTTATTAGAGCAGGTTATGAAGACGGCATGAGGTACAAGCCAAGAAAGTTGCCTGTTGGCTCACAGAGTGCAGAAGTATATGCTAGGGCATATTTTCATGGAAGATTAGTTTATAAAGACTTAATACCATTGGATTTACTCTGCGGTTTTCGGAGCCTTGTGCCTCCAAATACTCCAAGCCCAGAGGAAGTAACAGAAGCTATTTCAAATGCAAGACGTCATTGTAATATTGGGAAGTTAGAATTTGTTCCCGCTTATATGGGCCTTGCTTAAAATCTAAAGCCTCTGCCGTTATTTAATCCTTAGGTTTAGAATATTTTAAGGGTTTCTTACAGCCGATTCTAACTCTTTTTTTCTCATTGCAATATAATGCTCTGATATCTTTGCAACAGAATAATCACAGCCTTCACATGCCGCTAATGCAGCTTCAGCAGGTGTGCAATTTCCTGTTTCAAGTAAATCTTCAATTGCTTTCATTGCTTCATTTCTTGCAGAATATAAACTATCGCTTTTATTTTGTTCTTTAGGAATTACTACCCTTGCTGGTGGAGTTGCTGCCAACTTTTGGGCATCTTCTCTAATTATTACAGCG
This sequence comes from Candidatus Pacearchaeota archaeon, assembly GCA_026395775.1. Taxonomy (GTDB): domain Archaea; phylum Nanobdellota; class Nanobdellia; order Pacearchaeales; family GW2011-AR1; genus JAPLYA01. The sequence continues at coordinate 10,030 of JAPLYA010000037.1, read as the reverse complement.
AGTTGATAACATCGCCTGCAATTTACAGCTGCTCTTTCAAATGACATTTTATTTTTCTCCGAAATTAAGATATTACGGCCCTATTTAAACTTTTCTATTTTGTAACTACTATAAAGTTACTTCAAGCCTCTGCCGAGAATTCGGCAGATTTGTAACAATTCTAGGGAAACGATTTATCTTCTTAAGTTGCTATGCGTAATTCAGGCTAAAAGATAGAATCCGAAAGATTTATATAGTTCTTATAGCTACTATATAGCATACAAAAACTTCGGTTTTTGTCTGATTAAATTTTCACAAATTTAACATGGAAAAAACAACAATACAAATAAACTTTGAAACTCTTGAAAGATTGAAATCTCTTAAAAACTTTGAAAGGCAGTCCTATGATGAAGTATTAAATGGGCTAATAGACAATTGTGAAGAAAATAGCTTAAGTGAAGAAGAGATTGAAGATATAAAAATTGCATTAGAAAATGTTAAAAGGGGAAAAGTAAAACCTATCGAACAAGTCGCAAGAGAGCTAGGAATTATACTTCGATAAGATGTATTCTATCCAAATTGAAAAGAATGCTGAAGATTTTCTTAAAAAATTGCAAAAAAATGATGTTGAAATAATCTTAAATAAAATTTATTCTATCCGAGACAATCCTTTTAGATATCTTAAAAGATTGCAAGGAGAGAAACTTTGGCGGTTAAGAATAGGGGATTATAGAGTAATAGTTGATGTTATTATATCTATGAGTAAGATTATTGTTATAAGAATAGGACATAGAAAGAATGTTTATGATTGAAGCCTCTGCCGAGAAATAACCCTTTTGGTTACTTTTTTAGAGGAGTTCATTCTGGCTCTAATTCTTTCATCATCTTTTCTTTCTGCTTTGGAGTTATTTTACCCAGAAACTTGAGAAACTTATTGTGAATATCTGGGTATTTATTAAAGAAAAGCTTTTGAGTCATCAGAATAAAACCTACTTCATTCATACTCTCCAGAGTTTTCTCAAAAGACTCATCAAAATGAGTTTTGACTTTCTCCCCACATTTTAAACAGAAACAAGCTTCTGCTGGCAGTTCAACCTGACATTTATTGCATTTCATTTTCCTATCTGTTTGATTCTTTCCCCAAAACCATATATATCTTTCTTAAGTTTCTTGATGTCTCCAAGCATTGACAACAGCTCCTTTTTATCCAGCTTGGATAATGGCATATTCAATGGCTGGTTAGAATTAACAAGCTTAGCATTCTCTTTGACTTTAATCTGCATATTCTTTCTTGCTTCATCATTTGTTATTTTTGTTAGCCAATTATAATACTCTTTTTCAATCTGTTCTCTTTCTTTCTTTTTTAGTTTGAGTTGCTGTTTTAATTGTGAAATCTCTTCATAAATTTTTTTTCTGTTGTTAAAATATTCTTGCATTATTTTAGATGTCATTTTGTTTCTTCAGCCTTAAAATCCACATTTAACCTTACAAGCTGGACTTTATAGCCTTCAGATTGCAAAACATCAATAACTTGTTTTTGATGTTCTTTTAGTTCAGAACTATTGGTTTTAACCTCATAGAAAGAAATTTTATTATCCTTTAAACAAATCAAGTCAGGATAGCCCTTTCCAAAAGTAATAAGAAGCTTCATCAATTTTTCTTTCTTAGGATATTCTTGAAGCAGGTTTTTAACTCCTGTCTCATTAAAAACAGAAATTCCTTGCTCATAATCATAACTCATTGTTTTTCTAACCTTAAAACCTTCATTTCTTAATTTGTTTGCAAACCACATTTCTCCAATATATCCTCTTATGTCTTTATTACTCCAAGAAGTTCTTCTCCCTTTTTCTAAGGCTTCTAATTGAGTAGGTGTTGGGATAATTTCTTCATTATTAACATCAAAAACTTCAACATCTCTTGATGAGGTAGTTTTACACTTTGGGCAATAAAAGTCTCTATTGAAACCTGCCTCATAATCAGCCATTTGCCCTTCAGAAAGATTATCAAAATCATTTTCTCCTGCTTCAATTTCTACCAAAGCAGTGTTACATTTTGAACATCTGTTTGACATTATATCTGAAATAAATTTGCTTTTCAACTGCTCACTCAGAGAAGGATTTTTCTTTATGTTTTCAATTGTTTGAACATCTTTTTTATTTAACTTAACTTTTTGCATCATTTTGTTTTTTCTTATAATCTCCAAGCTTTAATTTTTTATATGCCTCAGTTATGCTAACCCTGTTGTTTATTGCATAATGCTTTGCCTTAAGAAAGCTTTTCATTAAATCCTGAGCAATTTTTCCTTCTTTCTTTTTCCTTTTACTTTCATAACAATCAATGCAGACATAATAATCTTTCTTTGTTTTGAAGTCCTGATATTTAATTTTCTTATTAAACAAGCCAAATTCTTTCCCACAATCTTTGCATTTCCAACTCAGCAAGCCCATATGGAGAAGAGAGTAAAGAGGGCATTAAAGCATTTGCATTTATTGGAGCATTATGCTTAGGAGGTTTTTTTCTTAGCTTTTCTTTATTGTTTGTTGGTTGGAATATTACCTCTATTTTTCTGATTATTGTTTCTGTTGTAATCGCAGTTGTTTTTTATAATTGGTTGTCAAGCTTTATGCTTGAAAGAGCCAAAAAGAAATATAAAGGAATTCTAAAATTTGATTAAAGCTATTTCAACAGATTGTATTCTCAAGCTAGCAAAAGGATTATTTCCAAAAAGGGTTTTCTAGAATTAGATATTTATAAAAATAGAAAATTGGAATTGATAAGATTAAAGAAAGAACAGCAATAAAGAATATTTTAATCATCAATGGTGGTTTTGGCTCTAAGTATTCAATCTTAATCCTCTCTGCTTGAATAATCCTATAACAAAACTCAGAGGAATTTTCTCTGCATTCAGGAAATGTGTTGTATATCCTCTTGTTTGTTTCTGACTTATTGCTGAAATAATTTATAGTTAATATCAAGAGAAATAGAAACACCAATATGATAATAAATGCTTTTTTCTTTTTGCTCATTTTCATAATTAAATCAATACTTTTTGATTTATAAATACTATTCTTTCAACAAATTGCAAATCAAAGCAGGACTAGGATTTTTCTTATTGTTGTTCTTGTCATAATAATAAACTTGCTTGGCAATATCTCTAATTGACAAGCCTTGCTCTTTCAGTTTCAAGACTTCTTCTTTGAGCCTAGCTGTCTGAATTGATTTTCTTCCCCACTTGTTGCCCTTATATGATTGGGTTATTCCTGTATCTCTCCTGACAGCATTCTTAACTCGCATTGATTTCTTGGAGCTTTCTTCTTCAGCTAGCCAGCCCATAATTTGCAACATTAAGTCAAACATAATTTCATTGAAAGGCTCTTGTATCTTGTTCAAGCTTTCAAGCCAATCCTGTCTTGCTGAATAAACCTTGCAACCATATTGCTTGCAGAACTCAAAGAAAGCAATAAGCTTTTTTCTGTTTCTGTAAAGCCTGTCTAAATCCCAGCATATCAATTGTTTAACTTGCTTGTTCTTGATTGCTTGATTAACCTTGTCAAAGAACTCTCTTTCAATATTATCTTTCCAAGCACTCTGCTTGTCTGAGATTATCTCATATTGTTTTAAGCCTAGCTTATTAGCCAGAGCCTCACAATCATTCAATTGAAGTTCTGGGTTTTGTTCTTCTGTTGATGTCCTGATATAGATTAATGTTTCTTGCATTTGTATTCCCTCAGCAACCTGCTTATAATATTATGGTAATGTTCTCTTGGACTTTTCCTGTGCTTGTCTAATCCTCTAAGAAGTTCAGGAGATATTCTAATCAATGTCATTGTCTTGCTATACTTTTTATCATAAGATTTCTTCCATATCTTATATGCTTTTGTTTTCAAATAAGCTTTTTTCTTTTCTTTATACTTCTTTTTCTGTTTCATATCAACCTCTTGAAATTCAAACCTCTCAAAGTTAATTTATGCCCTGCCTCACTCGGCTCTACAGAATGAAATTGAATAAATAGAGATAAAAGCCCTTGTATTTCCCTAATAATTCTTTTTCTAATGTGTCTATTGCTCATTTTGTCTAAACTCCTTGATTGTATATCCCTTTTTATAAGAAGCTTTCTTATGATTTGATACAACAGCATTGCTCACACTCAATATCTTAGCAACCTCTTGAGCTTGATGATTAGCTAGCAACTTCATAACTTGTTCTTGCTTATCTGTCAATGGCTTCCTTGTGTCTATTGGCTTGGGCTTGTTATCTTGAGTTGTTTCTTCTTGTTTGTCCTCATTGAGTTTATCAAGCTTAATCATTATCTCTCTATTCAAGCTAGATGTAAAGCCTGTTTTCTTCAATTCATATTGTTCAATTAACTCATTTGAGGGTTTAGGGATAAACCAATCTCTCAAAGCAATTGTTTTCTTGCCTCTGATAACATATAAGGGATGTTGATACATCTTCTTCATATAAGAGTTGTATTGCTGTATCTTTGGACGGACTCTACTCAGTTTAGTTTTCTTATTAACTCCAACACATTCAAAGACACAATGTAGAAGTTTCATTGATTGACTATCTAAGAAATCAACATAAGGAGAACAGAAAATCAAGATAATGTTTTGATGTCTGAAAGTGGATAATAAATAATTCATCAGCTTGTTATTGATACTCTGCCAATTCCTGTTTGAGATTGTAATCTGAGGCTCATCAAAGATTATTATTTTCCATTTCTTTTGCTTAAACCAATCTGAATTTATTACAGACATCAGCTCCTTGAAATCAAAAACAATCTGATTAACATTGAACTCATTATCAATCATCTCTGACATTGACATTGCACTCCAAGTTTTGCCTATTCCTGTTGCTCCCTGAAACAAGCAAATAAAGTTAAGGTTGTTTGCTATTCTCTTTTTAATCCATCTAACCCAGCTATCCTCTCCCTCTTTATACATAATCAGGTTTTTCATTGTGGCAATCCCTCAAGATTTTCTTTTGCATTTGGGCTTAGGAGTTTCCATAAGCTATTTACAGCTAAACCTCTAAGTTCTGAGATTTGATTTAAGTTGTTATAGAACTCAGGCTTGAGAATAAACCATTCTGTATGCTCCATTTGATTAACTTTTATTTGCAGGAAACCATCAACCTCTTGCTCATAACTAACCAAGCTGAAAAGTTTAATCTGCATTCTTAGATAAGTCTGCTTGTCAATCAAGTGCCTGATGTTGTTCAATAGAACTTCAAACTCTGTTATAAAGAAATCATAATTCTTTTTTTGCAGTTGAGCCATATCCATTTGAAAGTTTTTATTTTGAGAAATTGATTGAACATATTCAACAATAGATGAGCAACCCTCTTTTGCTAATCTTTCATAATCCTCTAACTTCATTAAGCTTTGATATACATTATCAAGCCACTTGTCTGTTATATTTTTTTGATTAACATTATCACTATCTTCCATCCCTTTTTTCCCTCCAATTTTTCAATTTCTCCATTATTTTTTCAAATTCAGCATTTTTTTCTTTCTGATGTTCCTTGCAATATTGATGAAGTGTTGATTTGTTTTCTCCAATTGGCTCATTCCATCCTAATTTATTACAACCTAGCTTTCTGCACTTTCTTTTATTTCTAAGTTCAGCAAAATAACTTCTGCATTTAAAACACATTTTAGTGTTATCACAACCACAATTATAGTTCATCAAATCAATTGGCTTGACTTTATTTTTACATTTTGGGCATTGAACTTTAATCATCAGCTTGCTCCTCTGGTGTTTTAATTATTTCTTTTCCATCAACATCAACAATTTCTTTTGCTTCTTCCAAATCTCCCTCTGAGTAACTTGCTGTCTTAAAATAATCCAATCTATACATTAAGCAGGATAAATCTTTAAACAGCTCTTTCATAACTGAAATAAGTTTGATATGGTATCTTAGTTTATTATTTTCATCTTCATTGTGCTTGATAAAGCCATCTTTATCTGCATATTTGCTTTGGAGTTCTTTGTCAGCCCTGAGATATTTTTGATAATCTTTTTTCATTTGCTCATCAAAGTGAGGAAACAAAGCCAGAGCCAAGCTCTCAATAGCTTGAATATACTCAGCTCGTTTATCTGAAACATAGGTTTTATTTGTTGAGTTTCCTGTTGAAACATAATTGAAATAACCTCCTGTAAATTCTGCTGTTGAAATTTCAAGTATTTTCTTATAATGCCCTAGAACTATCTGCTTGAAATCAACCTTATCTTCTTTTGGAGAATAGTAATCACTCATATTAACTTCTCCTGCTTCTCACTTACAGGAGGCTCTAATTTAGCTGAAACTATTGCTCTGGAGCTATCTTTTTGCTTTGAACTCCTGTTGCCTAGCCCTAATCTGTATCTCCACAACAAACAAGAAGAAAATGTGCATTCTTTCCAGCTTTTCAAATCTTCAATACAGCATTGACTCTTGCAATAGGCTCGGATGGATTTCAAAGGGCTTAACTTCTTATCTTGATACTTTTTGCTAAATTGATATAAGTTTTGATTAGTTGCCATTTTCTTCTTCCTCTGGCTCTTTTGAGCCGATTTTCTCTATTGAAGGCAACATAGGTGACAAAGGTGGCATAGTGGTTAAAATGCTATTTATGGCAGAATATACACTTTCATACAGGTTGTAACCTTTGTTGGCTTTGTCACCTTGAAAAGTTAAATTCTCAATTTGAGGGATAAAATTAAGCCAAACTTTAGTATCTCCCTGAAAGATTTGCTTGCTTTCAACCCAGCCATTCTTTCTAAATTCAGCAAGTTTCTGTCTTGCCCTTGTATCTTTTATTTCATAAGTTCCCATAATATAGTTTTCAAATTGTGCAATACTTATTGTAGAAGTTTCAGCAGAAAAACAATTTTTTACATAAAGAAATTCTAAGCATTGCTTAGCTTTGTAATCTGCTCCTTTCCAAGCTATGCCATAATCAAAATTGCCAAGCAACCATTCAGAAATAAAATCAAAATGACATTGAAGGAATTCAACCAAGTCCATATATGCTAGAGCAACAAAGTTCTCATTCACAACATTTTGGAAATAACTCCCAGCAATAATGCAAGACATTCTTATTAGATAATCCTGAATAGTCCATTTAAAGAGCTTAACAAAATTAGCAATTCTCTCACTATGAGCTTGTCCTTCAGCAATTAAAAACTCAAGATAAAAATTAAGTTTTTCTCTAGCTTGTTCTGAAAATATAAACTCTGTGTTCTTTAAATTATCTCTGACTTTAGATAAATAATTAATTAATGCTTCCTTCTTTTCTACCTTAGAAAATTCAGGATTGCTTATTTTCTTTTTGAAATCTTCTCCATTACCATAATTGAGAAAAGGCTCTATACTCCCAACAGGAATTAAAAATCTTCTCAAAAATCCTTGAGACATTAAATCTTCTTCTAATTTCTTTGGCTGGAAATAAATACTCATTGTGCATTTTGGATTATAGGCAACTCTCTCTTCAGGCAAGTCATTAACAAGTTTCTTTACAATCTCATTTCTGTCAATCGGATTTAATGCCTTGCTGATGTATTCTCTGGCTTGTTTTATCTGCTCATCTTTGCTGAAGAACAAAAGATTTGCTTCATCAATCTCAATAAAGTCTGAATTGAAATAACCTCTATTCTCGTGCTTAGCTTTTATTTTCTTTGGCTTAGTTCCATTTGGATTGTCAATCATAATTTCTATAACCTTGCCAACAAGCTGTTCTGGATGATAACTCACAGGCTCTTCAATTGAAAAATTATGTTCTGCTGACTTCTTCACTTGAGAAAGAATGCTCTTAAACAAATAAATCAAATCATTTTTGCCCTGTTCTGTTGGTAAAGGAAAAATGCAGTTTATTCTCGTATCTGTATATTTTTCTCCAAGCCTTATTTTTTTCTGCAATACCCCACCAATTAACTGATACCACCTAGCCTTTTTAATAGGCAAATAATGTTTTCCATATAAGCCTAGCAATAAGTTCAATTCTTCAAAATGAGATAAATGAGAAGTTGCATAATGGAGTTTCTTAAAAGGATTTATTTTTTCTTTCTCATCCTTCTTGTATTTAGAATTAACCAATGTTATGATTGGTTTTTCAGGAAGAACATTAAGTTCAACAACCCATTCTGATTTATTTTCAGGAAAGTTTAACATTTTATAATAAAGCAATCTCAAGCCTTGCTCTCCAGCTTGCTTGCATTTCAGAAAATCTTGTTTGCTTATTGTTATACCTGTTTCTTGAGCATAATTTTCCAGCATTTCCAAATCAAGCTTATCTAAATCTTTCTCTTCAAATTTTTCATTTATCATTCTAGCTTTTCCTTGATTTTGTTTATTTTATGAAAAGGAATTGTTAAGATATTGCTCCCAGATTTAATCTTGACAAAGTTAATATTTTGTTCAAGCAAAATAAAAAACCCTTGTATTGTCTGCCCTGAATCATCAACATAAGAAATCCAAATCTGCTTATTGTCTGAAACCTTATCTGTCATTTTATTCCTTGCTTTGTTCAATTAACCCAAATTTAATTTCAAAAACTTTGCAATCCTCAGGAGAAACTTTTCTCAGTAATTCAATAGTTTCAATTTTTAATTCTCTTAGAGAATTTTCAAAGCTTTGAAATCTGTTTTCTGTTGTTTCCATTATTTTCACCTGATTTTTGTAGAATATTATCAAACTCATTAGCCTGCAATTTTGATAATGCGAATCTTAAAACCTGAGACTTACTGCCATTCATATTATTAGCAAGTTGCTCAACAAATGTTCTTTCAGCAGGAGTTAGCATAATTACAATCTGCTCGGTTTTCTTTATTTTTACCATTTTGTTTTATATCAAATCGTATAGGATTATATAGAAATACTTATTTATAAATGTTTTGGTTTATGTTGGTTTGCGAAGGTTTATAAACAATCTGGTTTTTATTAAAATATGCAAACAAATATTCAACTAACAAAGCAAAATCCAGAATTATTGGATGATGTCAAGCTGTTCAAAATAATCCTAACACCACTTGAACTTTTTGTTTTAAGATATATTTTAACAGGACTTCATCCATTTAACATTAGAGAGATTTATGTTAAGGCACTACATCTTCTTCTTATTGAAACTTTTGGAGACAAAGTTGATGTTGAAGAAACCAAGAAAACTGATATGCATTTCATTGAGGATTTATCCAATGCAGGATATAATGGTGTTTATTTTCAGGAGAAAGAAAAATCTGAAGAAACAGATAAACTTTTTTCTGGAATAAAGAATCTTTCTAGCACTCGGGCTAATGAGCTATTCTATAAAAAACTTAAATCACTAAATGTAAAAGTTCCCTCTTATGATATTTTCAAAGCGATTGTTGAAAGATTTGAAAGTGTTGGAATTGTCTATAAAAGAGCCAAGCAAGAAAAGATTATTCTATATGCCTTAGACACTAATTTTTATAAATTGTTCAAAGATAAAATTGAAGAAATAAAAAAATTATAATCTTGTCATTTCTTTAGCTTATTTTCTATAACTTTTAAAGCCTGAGCAAGTGTTTCATTATCTTTTTTATAATCCTCAAACTTTAAGTTGTTTTCTTCATCTTTTCTTTTTTCTCTTTCAGAATACAGCTTGATTATATGCCTGAGTTCTTCAATATCATTCTGCACTTTGTCCATATTATTGTTAAATATTTTCTGTTTTGGCTTGTGCCTGTTTATAGCTAAGAAGTTACAATATTTGTCAAGCTCCTTGCTTGAGGGTTTATGCCCTAGCCTTGAATTAATCTCATCAGAACTCCAGCCCTCTCTTAACAAATAGCAAGCCATACTGCTCCTTAAATCTTTCCAAGTAACTTTTTGCCCTTTTGGGATACATTTTGCTTTTGTTAGATTCACAGCTCTGTTTAATATTTTCTTTGCATTAGCATAACAAAAAGGGAAAATCAATTCATTATCTTGAACTTGAGCAAGAACTATATCTGCAAGCTCGGTTGTTTCCTTAAAATTTGTCAATTCACTTCTTGCTTGCCTGCTTCTTTTCAGGTTTTCTTTTGGCAGGTTTATTCTGTATTCAGGCTCT
>JAPLYA010000030.1 GCA_026395775.1 Candidatus Pacearchaeota archaeon | reverse complement strand
CTTATCTTATCTAATATTTTTTTCTTTGCAGATTCTAATTTTATTATTATTTTTCTCTTTTCTTTCTCTGTCTTAACTTTATCTAAAGATTTATGCTTCTGTTTTTCAATATTCCTAGAAATCGAGTTAAGCTGAGATTCATGCTGTCTCTCCAAGCTTAAAAATAATTTATTTCTCTCCCTAAGCATATATACTATGATAATAACAATTGCAAAAAGAAATACTATCACAAGTATAGTAAATATGTCAAATCTCTGAAAAAACCCTTTTTTAACATTAACCACATGAAGTAATACACTCGATGTTGCAGCATAATCCCCATTTCTTAATGTTATGGCAAAAACATAATCTCCTAGAGCAATATTAGCGGGAAGATGTGTTGTTTTAGTAAAAGTTAATCTAGAGCCCGTTGTAATTGTCTCGCTTTCAACCTTAATATTTTCTCCAGAAAGATTTTTAATAGCATACTCTAAGTTAACAGAGCTTGTTTCTTTGTTTTTAAGATCAAAGATTTTAACATCCCCTAAAATCTCTCCTCCAGACTAACTGCAAAATAAGCTTCTTTGCTTTGTATCTCGAGTATAACCGGAATTGTTTTATTGCTTAAGTTTGATTCTATGTACAAACTTCCAACATAAACCCCGGGACTCGCTCCCCCACTGAAACTAATTCTAACTAACTTGCTTGTATCAACTTCGAAGGTTTTCTCATTTAGATAAACAAGACTTTCTAATCCTATAAGCTCCATTTTGATTTCTTCTTTTTTTAGAGTTGTTATCTTTAAATCTAAACTAGAACCTTCCCCTTGTTTAATAACAGATTTTAGAAGAGCATAATTCAAGCCAAAACCTTCAGAGGGGATTATTTGATTTTTAGGATAAAAAATTATTATCAAAGCTACGATTAGCACAGCTAAAACTATCCCCCAAATAATAAAAGCTTTTTTCTTGTTCATACTCTCTTTTTTAATTTTGATTTATTATTTATTCTATCTGCAACTATCTTTTTATATCTTACTGCTACGACAACTATTATAATAAAAGTAGCTATAACCACTAGCAACATCCAGAAGCTAAATGGCTTCTTCCCTACAACATCAAAATTGCTAGAAGCAGCAGCGACGCCTCCTGAATAAATAACTTCTGCCCCAATTACATAATTTCCAGGCTCAAATGTTCCTATCTGAAACTCTTTTTCATATGCTTTCTCTTTGTATACCATCATTGTTTCAGATTCCTGAAGATAGGTGTTAGATTCAAAATCTTTTATCATATAAACAACAGTTACATCTGCTTTATCCTGTAAGCCAGCTTGTATAAGATTTATCTGAGCTTTCAAATTCTGACCTTTTGTAATACTTTTATACTCTTTAGGTAAATTTACAGAAATATCAAAAAGACTTATTTCTGTTTTTACATTTAAGGCAAATGGCACTTCTAAACTATTCTCAGCATATGCAAACCGAATTTTCCCAGTATAAATTCCAGCATCTTTAGGAGAATTAACAAAATATTCCAGTGTTTTTGTTTCTCCTGATGCAAGTGTAAGTGTTTTCTGCATTTCTAAAAGCCCATCTAGTTTAATTAAGTTGATTGTAAGATAAACAGTAGAGCTTCCTAAATTTGTAATGTCTAATGTTCCATTTATTCTGCTATTAACAACAGACTGCAGATTAATAAATTCAGGGTTGGCTTTTAACTTAAACACTATTCCAGCACCCCCACCGCCACCACCTGTTGGAGTTACAGGGGGTACAGGAGGACTAGTTACAATCAAGCTTCTAGCTGAAGAATTTTCCAAATTGCCAGCAGAATCAGTACAATTAATCTGCCATGTATGGCTTCCTACTACCAATCCAGAATAATAAATTCCATTTTGATAATCTTTTGAAACACCGGTTAATGTTCCTGCCAGAGCATCATCAACAATCAAGCCGCAATTTGAAATCTCGCTATTGTCAGAGACATTAAATGTAAAATTATAAGCTGAATTAACAGAGGAAATTCCATTAGATGGGCTAATTAAAGTTATATTTGGTTTAATTGTATCAATTGTAAAATTAACCGAGCTTATATTTATATTATTGCTTGTATCGTTATTCCAAACTAGCAATGAGTTGCTTCCTTCACTACCATTAATAGTTGAGTTGGGAGTGAATGAATAATTATTCAATCCATTATCAAGGCTGAACCACCACAAATTTATATCAGCAGAAGTTGAAGTCACATTCAAGCTCATGTTTGTAAATGAGTAAGTTATATTTCTTGGGCTGTCTATGTAAATATCGGGGGCGGTTGTATCAGGAGCAGTATAGTTTACATAGAAACTAACTTTAGTTTCATTCACATTATTGACAGAATCATTTGCATAAGCAAACAAAGTATAAGCTCCATTTGTCAAGTTGAAATACAAAGGAATTGTGTAGCTGAAATTTCCAGTTGAATTCATATACCAGACAGCTTGTGCATCTGAACTATTTGTTATGTTTAAATTAATAACACTATAATTGTAAGTTGTATTTGTTGGTCCTAAAATTGCTACCATTGGAGGAGTTACATCTAGTATGTGACTCCATCTTGTTAGTGTTTGATATGAATAATTCTGACTAGCATCAACATAAGCTGTAAAATTATAACTCCCAATTCCCAGTGTATTAAACAAATGATTGCTGTTCGTAGAATCAATTGAGTTATTTAACAAAAAAATTGTCTGTTCATTATTATTGATGTAAGCAGAAACATTTGTTCCTGCTCCGAATGGTGCTGTTTGGTTTCCAGCTGTTCCGTTTATTAATAATGTAATTGGGCTATTAGCTTGATTGATTGTAAAAGTTGTAAAATTGCTATTAGCAGAATAATTTGTATTCCCTGCATAAGAACAATTAAAATTCCAAGCTCCAACTCCAAGTGTCTCCGCTAATCCACTTGTTCCATTTGTTAAACTTAATGCTTCATTTCCTCCTATAAAAATACTACAAGTTGGGGTAATAGATGTTCCATAATCTTGAGGGGTTGTTTTATCAAATATTAAAGATGTTTGTGAACTAGCTTTATTTATTGTAAAGTTCATAAAGTAAATAAATTCCGAATAATTTTGATTTGAAATTGCTGTAAAATTAACAACATAGTGACTTGAGCCATAAGTATAATTCAAATGAGGGGTTATGATTTGATTCGCAATAGAAACAATCATTTCAGTATCATTATTGTAGAAACTAGCATTAATTTGAGTAGGATAAGTTAGTGTTAAATTATTTTCAACTCCATTCAATAAAGATATTGGAGTTTGACTCGCTTGTTGTATTGTAAAATTAAGCCAGTAATTATAAGCAGAATAATTTTGATTGCTTGAAGCCGAGTAATTGATTATATAACTCCCCCCCCCATAAGTATAGTTTATATGCGGAGTAACTTCTAATTGATTTACATATATTTTAACTGCTGTATAATTAGTCCCACTAAAACTAAAGTTCATAGGATAAGGATATGTTCCTGTTACATTATCGCTTGCCCCATTCAGTAAAGCTGTTAAACTTTGTGTTCCCTTATTTATTGTTATATCTTTTGTTATCGAATTTGCTGAGTAATTGTTGTTTCCTGCTGTTGAATAATTAAACTCTAGTGGAGAAACTTCTACGCCATAAACAACGTTATCCATATCCATTGAACAGGATAATTCACTAGGACAACCACTTCCAGCTACATCACTTATTGTTCCATAAATTATCGGTGTTGTCCCTGTTATGGCAAAAACATAAGTTGAGTTTTGCGTTATAGTGAAGCTTGTAAAGTTACTTGAAGCAGTATAGTTATTATCTCCTATAAATGAACAATTAAAATACCAAGTATCTGCCCCTAGTTGAGAAGCAACTCCAGAAGTCCCATTTGCTAAAGACAATGTTCCTGCCCCTTGAATGAATGAGCAAGTTGGAGTTATTAAAGTGGGATATGATTGGGGACTTGTCTTATCAAAAGTTAAACTTGTTTGTGTTGTATTCTGTGTTATTGTAATCGCTTTTGTTATACTTCCTGCTGTATAATTAGAACATCCTGCTGTTGAATAATTAAATGTTATAGGAGAAGCATCTACTCCGAATAAATCATTTGCTATATCTACTGCATAAATACAATCTATATCTTCTGTATTATTTTCTGACTTATCTACATTAGTCACTTGAGGATAACCTATTGGGGTTGTTCCTGTTATGTTTAATCCATAAGTTGCATCTCTCTTTGCTATTATATATTCAAATAGTTGAGTGGTATTATATAATCCAGATGTTCCATTTCCATATGCCCAGAAATAATAAACATAATCACCAACTCCTATTGTTCCTAATGTTTTATTAAATATATCTTGAGAACTTGAATTAATCATAGAATAATTTACTCCATTAAATTGTATTCCTGCTGTTCCATTTGTTTGCAAGATAGTCGTATTAAAATTTAATAATCCTGCGAGATAAGCTGAATTATTAGCTGGAGATACTTGATAACTGTTAAATTGTGGGTAGAAAGTATCAAGAGCTTGTAAAAGACTTATATTTAATTCTCTCATTTCAGTTGAATTAGAATTGCCATAGATATCATAAGCAAAAGCCTGATATGTCCTATTTGAACCCCATGCCAAATTAGTATGATTGCTAGTAAACATCCAGAGAGTTGAATTATATTTATATAAGTTAGAGTTATACATTTCCTGAATTTCAAGAGAAGTCAGGCTTCTATTCCAGATTCTGAACTCGTCTATTAATCCATTGAAATAAAACAACTCAGTATACTTCCCAACAGCAGTAACCACGCTGGGAATTCCTCCTGATTTATTAATAAAAGTTATTTTTGTGTTATTAACAGAATCAATATAAATACTCAATTCATGAGTAAAATTATTAAAAACTCCGCAAACATAATGCCATTTTTTTTCACTGTAATTTCCATATATCCAATCAAAAGCTGTTCCATCCCCAAAGCCAAAAGCTAATGTGTTGTCAGGATATTCATAACCTAAGATAAAATTTCTGCCACCCCCGCCATTGACATAATCAGAAGCTATACTTGCATGACTAACATTAACTTTCTTAAAAGCCCAGGCACAAACACTAAATTGAATCGAATTATATCCTCCTTTATAAGAAACATTTACCCAATCTCCTGTTCCATCCAAATCAATTGCGCACCCAAACATCCCAGAAGTGCAATTAAAAAAAGCATTTCCCATTAAAGTCCCATTTTGGCTGTATAAAGAGCTGTCAGCAACATTTGTTAAATTATCCCCTATCCCAGAAAAATTATTAAAACCCAGCATTACCAACAAGCTATTATTATAATAAGTATAGTTAGTAGAATTCCAATTCCAAATAAACTGGCTTAAATCTTTTTCTATTATTGTTATATTTATAATATGACTATTGCTGTAGTTTATTCCAGAAGGCGGTGTTGGATTTGTAAAATAAATTAAAGGATTAGAGGCATCTTTTGAAAAGTCTATGCTTGTCGTATAATTAACTGACCCAATAGTATCATTGCACCAGAATTTTGAAGTATAACTTCCATCTGCAATGCTCGAGTTTGTAAAATTAAAATTAGTTGTTGTAAGCTTAGTCATTGTTATATTAGTCAACCAGTTATCCAAACTGAACTTGCAGGTATCTCCATCATTATTCAAACTAACATTAAATAAAATAGAACTAGTTGAATAAGTCTGGTTTAGAGGAGAAACCATTGTAATTCTAAGAGGGAGGGTTATATTCAATAGATTGATTGCTTGTAAACTGCCATAATGTTGAGTTATATCTTTCCAAGTTGGAGATATAAGATTGATAAACTTCATTTGCAGTTAGGCTTCTATTCCAAATTCTGACTTCATCTATTGAACCATTCCAGAATCTATTATTATCCTGCCAACCCTGCCCAATCACTACCGGGGCATTTGTATCAATAGATAGAGCATTTGCAAAAACTGAACTTGTTTCTAATGTTCCATTAACATAAATTGATACATTTTTATTTTGATAAGTTACGACAAGATAATACCATTTCCCATCAACTAACACCGAGGTTCCTGTTGTATATCTCCAAGCTACCCCATCCCCATATAAAAACTGGACATTCTTTGTTGTCAAGGCAGATGGTTGATTGCCTACATAAAATGAATATCCAAAAGAACCAGTATCTGTTTTTGCTATTAACCCATCTTCGTGATTTTTAGCATTAAGTTTTGGATAAACCCACATCCCAATTGTAAAATTAATATTCTCAAGCATATTAGCATCCCCTAAGCTAATATAATCATTAACTCCATCAAAACTCAATGCAGATAAATATTTACCAGAAGAATTCCAAAGAGCTCCTCCAATCAAAACTCCATTGTTGCTATAGCTTGACACATCAACAACATAAGTTGAATTCTCGCCAAGTGAAGAAATATTATCAAAATTATACATTAACAGCAAGCTTTCATTATAAAAAGTGTAATTTGTTGAGTTCCAATTCCAGATAAACTGCTGTAAATTAGCTTCTTCAATTGAAACATTTATCATCTGATTGTTAGTTGCGCTCCTTCCAGAAGGCGGTGTTGGGGATGTAAAATAAAGAATCGGGGCTTTTGTATTAACTGTGAAGCCTATTTGGGCTGTATCATTTATTAACCCAATAGTATCATTGCACCAAAACACAACACCATAGCTTCCATCAGCAATACTAGAGTTAGTAAAATTAAAATTAATTGTTGTTAGTTTAGTCATAGAGTAATTAGTTGCCCAACTGTCCAAACTGAACTTGCAGGCATCTCCTTCTGAATTAAGAGTTAAATTGAATAAAATATAATTTACTCCATAAGTCTGGTTTAGAGGAGAAACCATTGTAATTCTAAGAGGAAGGGTTATATTCAACTCTCTTAACTCTGTTGAATTCTCAATTCCCAAAGAATTCTTAGCAAAAGCTTGATAAGTGTTATTCTGCCCAAGAGTCAAATTTGGGCTAGTTGCGAATAACCAAAGAGTAGAATTAATCTTGGCAAGATTAGAAAGATAACTCTGTTTTATCTCACTGTCAGTAAGAGTTCTATTCCACAACTTAGCTTCATCTAGAGCCCCTTGCAAATATCTATTGTTACTATCAGGATAACCTCTTCCAAGGAAAAGCGAGGTCCCTTCATCAATAATATCCCCAGTCATAGCAGTACAAGCACTAACATTTGCTCCGTCATAGAAAATTCTAACTCCTGTTGTCGAACTTTTAGTAAAAGCAACATGATGCCACTGATTTGTTGTTATAGAACCAACAGCAAGTCCCTTACAAGAAGTCCAGCTTCCAGAAATCAACTCCATGGTCACATAATTAAAATCATTTGTATCATAATTATTATGCCAATAAAATCCAGAAACCCCACTACCAGTAGAAGAGCTTGCCCATTCATCTTTTGCACCCATTACCCCTGGATTAATCCACATTTCAAGGGTAAAATTATTTTTCAATGGATAGATAGGAGTAGAAACATAATCTTCTGTTCCATCTAGCTGCAATCCCCCGAAATATTTACCAGTCGCATTCATATAAGCATTTCCCAACATTGTTCCATTTCTAGACTGCCAAGACAAATCAATTACACTTGTGGCATTATCGCCAAATAACGAGTTATTATTAAAATTATAAATCACTAGTAAACTCTTATCATAAAAAGTGTAATTTGTTGAGTTCCAATTCCAGATAAACTGCTGTAAATTAGCTTCTTCAATTGAAACATTTATCATCTGATTGTTAGTTGCACTCCTTCCAGAAGGCGGTGTTGGAGATGTAAAATAAATTAAAGGAGCAGTTTCTCCAGAAACATTCACAGAAACATTTGTCAGCAAAATAGGACTCCAGAAATTGTACCCATCAGAAATAAAACTAAAATTCAAATACAATATTGACGTAGGACTAGAAATAGTAAAAGTTTGTCTTGTTCCATTTGTCATATTTTGGCTTAAGGTACAACCAGTTGCATGGCATACTGATAAAGAAATATTAGTTCCATTTTGGTTGTTATTCAAAGTTGTAATATCAATAGCATTATATCCTAAAGTTATCGACTGATTTAGAGTTAAATTTCCAGAAGAATAAAATCTCGGGAACTGCTCATTGTAAATCTGTGAGATTTCTGTTGCTGACAAACTTCTATTAAAAATCATAAACTCATCAATATAACCCCCAAAAGAACCAGCTATACCTATTCCTAAATCTGTATTACTTGTAATATTTGAATGATAATTATTTGTTGACACATCCTGGTTACCTTGAAAATATAAAGTCATACCAGTATCATTACTTCTAATAGCCCAATGTTGCCAAAGTCCTGCTGTTGCAGAAGAACTTGCAACAATCATATCTATCCCATTATCAAACCATCTTAGCTTAGACCCATAAAAATTAAAATCTTTATATGGAGTTCCAGGTTTTCCATATATACTATCTGAATTATCAATTGTTCCTATTAATTTAACCCATACGAGCATTGTAAAATTATATCCTGTTGTAACACCTGAATATGATGAGGGTTGTCTTGTATATAACATTTCATCATATGCCTTCTCATCAAATAAAACAACACTTGAAAGTCCAAGATTTTCCGCTAAATTTTTTAATAACAAATCAGGTAAATTATTAATACCATCATAACTTACATTTCTCATATAAGCAATGTTATCAATATACTTTTTTACACTATCAAAACTTTGCCCATATAATTGAAATACACTTTCTGCTCTCTTATCATATGTATCAAATTCAAATAATTGCGGTGCTGCTAAAAATCTAACCATAAGATTAGATTTATAATCGTCTATTTCATCACAAATGTCAGATAAACTACGAAC
>JAPLYA010000051.1 GCA_026395775.1 Candidatus Pacearchaeota archaeon | reverse complement strand
CCCCAAAAAATAAAACATTACCACGACTTGTCATAGTGTGGCATGACCACGAATAGGTGCATGTCGTAATGTTTTACACCACAACAATGTTTAAAAAGTTTAAAAATGTTATTAAAATGAAAGAATCCTCATAGGTGCTTTTTGTATAAGGAGTAATTGTTTCCAAAGCTTTTCAATTAAACCAACAAACACAATTTTTCCTGTGGCGAATAAAGTTTTCTATTTAATAATAAATAAATTTAAATCAAAAATCAACCCCAGAATTCAATCCCTTGATTTCCTTATCACTTCTAAATCACCAGTCCCAATCTCAGGAAATTCTCGGAGCATGCTAAAATCGCTTGTTAGATTGGGGCCGCTAGTTGAATGATAAAGAATAACTCGTGGTTCTTTGCAAGTAAGTGCTTCTACAAGGTGGTGTGGACTCTTTACCCTCCTTTCCCTATCTCTATATCCTTTCCAAGTAAAATAAAAAGGGATAGAAAGTCTTTGGTGATTTTTACAATCAATATCCTTTCTCCTCCCAAAATACCAAGGATTATCATTTGGCCTAGAATCTTTAGGCAAATATTTTTTTGGGACATTTAATCTAATTAATTGATTAATTTCTTCGAGAGGGATATTAATAGGGTACAAGCGTGCTTTCATCTGCCCATTTGAGGTATTTGATTTTTGCAGAGCTACAATCGCAGCTTTATTGTGTGTTTCAAATTCTCGAACACGTTCTAAAAGGCCTTGGGAACTCTCACTCGGGATTAAGAGGGGGGCAAGATAATCTGCCATTTGATTTGGGGCATATGCTCCAAAAAAAGCCTGAGCAAAATCAAATAAAGAGAGGTCAATTTCGGGAGCATCATCGGATTCTCTAACACGTTTTATTTGTTCCCAATAGTTAAATGTATAATCTCTTTCTTCAAGCAGACGTTTAATAAAGAAAAAGGGGTCAACTAGCGCTCTGTTCATGTGAAAGCGGAAGGTAATATTTCCGCCAAATGCCCCCCTCGCACTAAGATGGGCTACTTCTATACAATCTCTCGCTTGCATTTGACAGACAGAAATATCTAGTTTTTAAAAATAAGTGTTATAGAGTGTTATATCAACAATCAGAAATCAACCTTAGGAACAGCTCTCATAGCTTCTGGAATCTTCAAGAACTCTCGCTCTTTAACACCGAAGATTGAAGCAAACAAAGTTCCTGGGAAGGTTTTTGTTGAATTATTGAAATCTAGAATATTATCATTATAGAACTGTCTTGAATATGCAACTTTATCTTCAATTGAAGCTAATTCCTGTTGTAATTGTAAGAAGTTCTCATTTGCCTTTAAGTTTGGATAGTTTTCAGCAATTGCAAATAAACCAGCTAATGCAGATTGTAGCTTATCTCCTGCTTTTACTTTACCAACAATATCTTTAGCTCCAACAAGAGCTTTTCTTGCATCTGTTACTTTTGTAATCATAGCATTTTCGTGCTTGACATAACCCTTGACTGTTGAAATCAAGTTTGGAACTAAATCAGCTCTTCTCCTCAATTGAACATCAATTTGAGCAAGAGAACTATCGATTCTATTTCCTAGAACAACAAACTTGTTATAATAGCCAATGAGTATCAATATTATTAATGCTACAATCGCAACTATAATCCAAGTTAATAATACCATAAATAATAATTGTCTTGCGAGTTTATAAAGCTTGTGAAGTTTGGTTTTGAGAAGTAAATGATAAGCTTCGCTTTGTCAACTTGGCAATTAAGCAAGCAATGGAGTCAATTATTCTTGCCAATGAAGGCCCACTGCAAGTATGCTGAAAATAGTTTATTTTTACCAGATACTGTATAGTTATCGTCATCTCTTAAAATCATTTTAAATCACCAAATAACTTAAGTTATATTCGATAAATACTATTAATTATTTTTTCTAATTGATAACTCTGTTTTTAAACTAGGTGCTATTGGAATAACAATTTTTTGAATAAAAATCAAAAGTGACGTTTAGTATACAGTATCTTTTTACCAACAGGTTTAAATATATTAAGTTTCTTCTTGATTCATGGCTAAGAAAAATAAATCCTGGAAAGTTATTATTGGAGTTGTCCTGGTTTTAATTGTTTTAGCACTAGTTGCTTATTTTCTTTCTAAGAACATGACTGGAAAGAGTGTTCAGAATCTTGATACTTTAACTCTATGTTTGGCTGATAAAGCAGTTATGTACGGAGCAAACTGGTGTCCTCACTGCCAGAATCAGAAGAGCTTGTTCGGAGATTCCTGGAGTTCTATTAACTATGTTGAATGCACAGAACAACAAGCTAAGTGCCAGGAAGCTGGAGTTACAGGTTATCCGACCTGGGTTATTCTAGGCAAGAACTACTCAGGAGAAAAAACAGCAAGTGAACTAGCTCAACTAGCTGGTTGTGAGATTTAAATTAGTAATTTTTCAGAATTAATAACTAACTTCGTTTTGTTTACTTTTTAATTATGCAGTTGATTTATTTTACCTTGCTTAATTTTCTAACAAACAATCCTCTTCAAGTATACTAAAAAAGTTTAATATTTAACAATAATTTAGAATTATGAAGCTTTCCCCAATCTTTAGATTGGGGTATAATTAACTATTTA
>JAPLYA010000098.1 GCA_026395775.1 Candidatus Pacearchaeota archaeon | reverse complement strand
GTTTTTAACGCTTCTTTTAAGTCTTCAGATGTTTTCTTTTCATCGATAACCTCAACAATACCTTTTACCCTTTCGATAGCTTGGACTTGGTTTTGGAGTTGTTTATCTATGACTTTCCTATCAGAAATTACTATAACCATATCATAAATTCTATTATCTGCATTATCAAACTTGTTTATTAATCCGTGTGCTAACCAGGCAATAGTCTTAGTTTTTCCACTTCCTGCACTATGTTCGATTAGATAATTTTTACCTGGAGTAGAATCAGTTAATAATAAATTAACACAGTCTAACTGATGATACCTTGGGAATATTGGTTTTTCTTCTTTCTTTTCCTCATCCATTTCCATATAAACAAACTTATCTATCAATCTGGATAATTTATCAATCTGTAAAATGTCTTTATGCAAATAGGATGTTTTGTACTCATCTTTTATAATAGGATTTTCTAATCCTTTGTTAAATGGCAAGAATTTAGTTTTCCACCCCTCTAATTTAGTAGTCATAAATATTTTTTCATCACTCATAGCAAAATGAACAAAACATTTTTTGAATACTACTTCTCTTGAATCTCTATCTTCTTTGTATTGCTTTATTGCTTTTTCTACTCCTTGTGAAAAAGTGTCCTTAAGTTCAATTGTAATTATAGGCAAACCATTAATGAAAATAACCAAATCTAATCTATTACCTTTTTCTCTATCTTCATACTCTAATTCGTCTACAACAGAAAAGATATTTTTTTCAAACTTTTCAAACAAATCAGGATTCTTATTATTATTTGGTTTTGGATAAAAAAGTTTAAACTCACATCCGACATCCTTAAACCCATTTCTTAAAACATTAATTGTTCCCTTTTTATCGATCTCACTTACTAATCTAAAAAAGAATTTTTTTTCTGTGTTAGAACCATATACTTTCTCAAATTTTTTCCATGTTTGAGCTTGAGTGTCTTGAATAAATTTTAACACCAATTCAAAATCAAGACATACAGATTTATTAAAATTCAGTGTTCCTCTATGATTATATCCCATGCTGACTAAATGAGCTACTATATCATTCTGAAATGCTTTTTCTGAAGTGTCAGTTTCAACCATTTTACATATTCGTTACATTAACCTTGTCAATTACAACATAATGGATAAGAGATTTTTTATATTCTTCTAAAAGTTCAATTTTCTCTCTAATTTTCTTAACAGTTTCATCTATTTTTGATGTTGCTTTATCTAAAAATTCTATTATTTTGATTTGTTCCGATTTTGAAGGAATTAAAATTGGAAAAGATGCCAAATCATAAGTTGATAATTCACTAAAAGTTGTAGCGTTTCCTTTAGAGTTTAAAACTTCTTCATAGGCATTAAGATAATAATAACAATATTCTGAAATACATTCTTTTAATATTTTAATTGCTTTACAACCCTGATTAAAACATAATTTCTCATTAACTATTGTGGGGTAGCCTATTGGGGCCCTTGTTGCTAATATTATATCTCCTTTTCCAACAAAATTTGTACCACAGTTTAAATAACCCTCTTTGGTTATTTTCCTTTTTGAATCCGAAATATATTTATCTCTTGTACTTAAATCGGCTGGTGTAACCCAGATAATATCTCCATCCCAATAAGTATCATTACCGCTGTCAGGAGTAGCCCCTGTTATTACTCTTGAAAATAATTTAACTTTTTTAGTATTCCATTCTTCTGGAATCTTACCTATCCAATCAATCCCAGAATCTTTAAACTTAACTTTTGGATTAATTCCTTTTGTTATAATATGACGAATTAAAGCGATTCTTTTCTCTTTAAGTAGTTTTATTAGATGTTTATCTTTTTCTAATAAATTGTTTATGTCTGTTATTTTTTTGTCTAGATAATTAGCGATTTGCTTTTGTTCTTCTATTGGTGGAATAATCAATTGTATACTGGGAATGTCATCCATACTGATATTTTTTTGAGTATTGCTTGTGGCGAATAAATCTATTTGGTCTTGATTGTAATTTGCCTTTAATGAAAACTCTAAAAATTTAGGTAAAATCTTTTTTTTATTTGGTCTTAATAAAGCTAATGGAGACCAAATACCGAATTCA
>JAPLYA010000084.1 GCA_026395775.1 Candidatus Pacearchaeota archaeon | reverse complement strand
CTCTTACATAATCAAAAACCAGCTGTCTTTTATTGAAGACTTTTCTTACATCAGGATTCATTATCAAATCTAAATATCTTTTTCTATATCTTTCTTCCTTGTCTTGTAAACCA
The DNA here is from genome assembly GCA_026395775.1 of Candidatus Pacearchaeota archaeon. Lineage (GTDB taxonomy): Archaea > Nanobdellota > Nanobdellia > Pacearchaeales > GW2011-AR1 > JAPLYA01. Next base: position 6,660 of record JAPLYA010000084.1, on the reverse strand, counting down.
TGCCACTTTTCAGGCAGAGGTAGAATTGATTTTGTTAACAGCTCTATTTTTTTAACTAAAATTGAAAGTTCTCCCCTTTTTGTTCTTGCTATAGTCCCCCCAACTCCAATAAAATCTCCTGTATCAATAAATTTCTTGAAAAATTCAATTTCTTTTTCAGGGGTCTCTCCCTCTTGCAATTGTACTTGTATCTTGCCTTTTTCTTCCTGCAAATCAGCAAATATTAACTTGCCTATGTCTCTAATTGTCATTATTCTCCCAGCAATCTTAGCTTTAGCCTTGCTCTTGCTTCCTGCTTCAAGCTTCTCGTGTTTTTCTTGCAAATCTTTAGTAGAGTCCTGTTTATCAAAACTATATGCATACGGATTGATTCCAAGTTTTCTCAACTCTTCAATTTTTTTCAATCTCTCATTTATTATCTGCTCTTCTCTGCCCATGTTACTAGTAGAAAAAATAAGTTAATAAATCTTGTTATCTCTGTCGAGAATTAAGGTCTCTAACTCTCCAGTATTCATCCATCGGATTATACCATGGATTTAATTGTCTGATTATTGCCGAGCCTTGTTTTGGTTTTTCTTGTGGTGAATAAGGGGGCATATTCCACTTTGCAAAAATAGCTAATCCAATTAAGACTGCTAAAGCCCCAATTGTTCTTTTCCGGATTTGTTTAGGTTCTTCATACATTTTTAAAATAAAAAATTAGTATTTATAAACTTTGAGTTAAATTTGCTCTTCTGTTAATATTTTAATTCCAGCTTTTTTTAAGAGTTTAGCAGTTATTCCATCACCATCTATTAATTTTCCAGAAAAACTTCCATCATAAATTTTGCCAGAGCCACAGGAAGGAGATTTAGATTTTAAGATTGCTTCTTTACAATTAATAAGTTGAGCAATCTTTAATGTTTCTTCTGCCCCTTTTTCAAATTGAATAGTTACATCTACCCCCTCTTTTCTTATTACTCTTTCGCCTTTTTGTTCAGCGGGTATTCTTGGACTCGGTAAGCCCCCAAATTGTTCAGGGCAGACAGGAATAGCTTTACCTTGCTTAACCAATTCAATAACTTTTTCACAAGGTTTTGCTTCTCCATCCCACATGCATTTTACTCCGGCCAAACAAGCACTTGTAATTTTCATATTTATTTAAGAATTAGATACTATTTAATTATTTCCAAAAAACTCAAGAATCCTAGAAGCTAAGGATTTTGAATTCTTTCATCTCTTGCAAGCTTTCTTCAACTATGTCTAATCTATTAATAACTGAGTGTTCAGGCCCTTTCTTGCACAATTCAATCATCTCTTCCACAGCCTTGCTATCTCCCTCAAGCCAGGCTTCCACACTTCCGTCTTCCTTGTTTCTAATGTAGCCTTTTACCTTCTTCTTTTCAGCATTTTCCTTTACAAAATTCCTAAAAAACACTCCTTGTACTGTTCCGAAAATATATATTCTTGACGCCTTTTTCATCAGAAAAACCCCCTGGTTTTTGGGATGCTAAAAATGCGAAATTCTTTTATGGGCATTTTTTTCATCTTTAGAAAACGCTTTTTGTCTTTTTAAGGTTTATTATGCTCTAGAATTAGGCACTCCAAAATAGTCTTTGAGTTAATATTTCAGCAATATTCTCAGAACCTTGGACTAGTTTATCGTCAATATACAAAACCACCTTACTATTCAGCATACTGCCCACCAACTTCAATGCAACCTTAACTTCCGGATGCCCACTAAATTGCACAGTTCCTCAAAAGCTTTCATCTGTCTGTATTTGGCATAGAAATCTCTTCCTTTCTTTGTTATAGCTATTAGTTGCTTGTCTTCTATTTGATTTTTCTCTATTAGCTTGTTTTTTTCTAGATCTTCAAGATAAAGTTTCATCTGCTTATGACTCAAGTTAGCTTTGTACATCAGATGTGTAGGTTTAATTTTACCTTTCTTGTCTTGTATAATTGCAAGGATGTCAGAAATAATTTCCATTCTCCCTCTCTTCCTTTCCATTTTATCTCCGTTTTATTTTTATTATTTTAATTATCAATGCCAGAAGCATAATGTAGCTTGCCAATTCTAGGAGGTTTCCAAGAACATAAAAAAACTGAATTTCTGCTAGAATCCCTGTTAAGTGTCCTAGAGCTAGAATTACAAATGCTGTAATCAGCATCTTTGTATTTGCAGATTTATTTTTAATATAAATGTCATAATAGTTCCTAATTATCATCACAAGCAGTACAAGGACGGTTATATGATAAACATATTCTGCTTTAACACTAAATACAGCAGAGATTATCAAAAAGTATCCTGCAAGCAGAACATCTCCAAAATTTTTCTTTGGTAGTCTATAGATAATATAAAATCCAGCCAATGTTAAAAACTTTTGAAAGAAGAATCCAATATAATAAAATATATCAACAGAATTAACAACATGACTTGTTATAATCAGCTGCCCAACCTGCTGTGTAAATGTGGTATCATAATATAAAACAAACTTAGTCAATATAACCGAGAGCTGAGCCAGAGCAATGAGCAAGAATCCAAAACCAAGGTAGAGAAAATTCTTTTTCTTGTTAAGTTTGTAATATCTGTAACATAAAAAGAAAAAAGCAGTCAATACTAGAAAGCTAAAACCTTCGATTAGCACATCTGCATTCATAAACCAATCTGGTGTAAAAACAAGTTTCATTTTTTAGTTTGTCCTTTTGTTGAATTTATTGGTAAACTATAGGCTATTTTAGTTACAGATTGTAAGGTTTCATTGACCTATTTTAACCTATGAACTTCAATTTCCCCGCGTATCATAAGTTTTTTTTACCTCTCAATTATTATTTAATATTGGTTTCAAGCTTAATTAATCCAACCAACAACGATTTTTCTTGCAATTAAAGAGTTTAGTATTTAACTCTCAATTATCAAATCTCACCCAATTATTTTCTCTTCGACGATAAATGCTTTCTTAGTTTAAAAACCTTGTGGATTTAACATCAAGAACATCTCTCTTGAACAGCTTTTCACAACTGCTTTAAAAAGCATTTTTCTAGGTATATTAACTAAAAGTTAATTTCATTTGCCTCCTCTGACTAAGGGGAGTCACGCTCACCTCTTTTACCTAGAATGGGTTGATCAGCAACTCTTTGAATGCTTGATCAACCCTTCTAAGGTTTAACTTCGTGAGAAAAAGGAGATAAAATACAGAAAATTGAAATTTTCTGTCTTTTAATGTCAGGAATGCAAATTCCTGAGCACTATCAAAAACTAAAAGTTTTTGAAGACTTCAAAGAAGGTTTAAAATGAAAAAGCAAAAAGGGTTTCGTGATTTGAAAACAGATTTGAAAGAAGAGCTAGAAATCTTAAGAGACCTCGGAGTTTCAGCTACTGAAATGGACTTTTTGATTAGAGAACGACAGCAGCAAGAATTCAGAGGAAGATTTTAGTTTATTTCTTAAATTTGTGGAGAAATAGCCCAATTTAATTAATTTTTATTTTTTATTGATAAAAATAAAACTATTTCAGTATACTTAGCATTGGAGTAAGCAATTGGGTTAATTAAGCAAATGAAGACCCACAACCCTGCGGCGAATAAGTTTTTCTTTTAATTCTCAAAATAACTCTCGCATATCAAGCTCATGATTCAGAATAGTCACAGATTGGCTTGCAAAATACATTCTCTTTCCTAGGCTTATTAGCTTAGCTTGTTGCTTTAGCCTTTTTAATTCAGCTCTAGGCAGGCCCTCATGATCCCCCAAAACAAAAACAGCATCTTTCTCAAACTTAAGATCTCGAATATTTTCTCCCTGCTTATCAAGAACATATATCTCAAGTCCTTGCTCTTCTAAATCTTTGATAACTTTTAGCAATGGCCTTTTTTCAATCCAGCAGCCAGAAAAAACCTCTGTTTTCTTCCCTTCTTTATACTTATATAGCATTCTTTTAATCAAACCAGCAACATCTTTCTTGCTTATATCTAAACTTCCCACATCATTGCCTGTTTTAGGCAAGCCATCATTTGACCTAACCTGAATTTCAATATGCTTTACAGGGTCAGGGGGCCCAGCAAAAACCAAATGCAGCTTTACATCTTCTCTTAAACTGTTGCTTAAGAAAAAAGCATTTACAACAACATGGCACACAATATCCATTCTTCCTGCTTTCATCAAATCATCGAAGTTGCCACTAGTTCTGGCTTTGCTTGAATAATAAACAATATGCCTCATATACACTCTAGAATATAAAGCCTTAAAAAGCTTCCCGAATTAAGTTATATATGGTTCCAGCATTAACTTATATGCTAAACTGTATGCCAGATTTACCAGAAGCAGTAAGGCGTGTTGAAGCAACAGTAGAAAACAGTTGCTCAGTTGATTATATTTTACTTTTAGGAATTGTTCTTGGAGGGACGGTTTTAATTCAGGGAATAAGAAAATATGCTAGTTCCTTACCCAAAGAGAAAGAGCCAAAATCTCGCCTTCATTAACTTTCTTGTATATTCCTATAAACCTATCTGAAAAAACAGCAAATTCTGCTTTATCTTCAAGTTTATCAAACTCTTTTCCTTCTAAATCATCACTAAAAATCGGCTTGCCAGTTAAAAGATTTTTTTCAGCCTCTTTTTTTACAAAAACAGTTGGCAAAATTTTTCTTATTGCTTCATCAGCCGGAATTATTATTTCTCTTAATTTTTCTTCATCATCTTTTATTTTTTCTAAGTTATACATGTCGATAAAATTTTTATCATTTTCAGAGAAAATCCCAGCTTTTGTTCTTCTCAGTTCAAGCATATGGCTTCCTCCAATTTTATCTCCCAAATCCGAAATTAATTTTCTTATATAAGTTCCTGCTTCAACTTCACAAGAAAATAAAACTTGATTTTTACTTGAATCAATTTCCAAAATATCCCAGGAATAAACTTCTCTTTGTCTTTCTTGTCTTTTAACTCTTGATTTAACAGGCGGCATCTGCATAATCTTTCCAACAAACTTAGCCATTTCTTGCTTTAACTTGGCTTCTTCAATTGGCTTATGAATCTTCATAACTCCAACATATGTTTTGTTTTTCTTCATAAACCAGCCAGTTAGCTTGCAAGCTCTATTCAAAGCAATAGGCAGTACACCAGTAACCTTAGGATCAAGGGTTCCAAAATGTGAAAATTTTCTTAATCCTAAAATTCTCCCAGCAATCTCAGCAGCTTGAAAGCTGGTATAATTATTGGGCTTATCTAAATTAATAATTCCAAATTCAAGCAGTTCTTGTATCGTTCTATTTTCCATTTTCCAAAATTTTCTCAATTATGTTTGTTGTTGAAAATCCCTCTTCCAGCTCAAAATTCTTAAACTCCCCGCCCCAGCTTTCTAGCAAATCTTTTTCTTCTTTTATTCTCTCTAGAATAAAACTTCCTCCTTTAATATGTTTATTTGGTTTAATTTCTCTTAGTAAATCAAGTGGTTTATCTTCAGCAAAAATAACAACATAATCCACACTTTCCAAAGCTTCCAACATTCTAGCTCTCTCATTTTCAGGAATAATTGGCCTTGTTTCTCCCTTCTGTCTTTTTATAGAAGAATCGCTATTCAAAAGAACAATTAATACATCTCCCTCATTTTTTGCTTTCTCTAGAAGATTAACGTGTGCATAGTGCATAATATCAAAACTGCCGTTTGTTGTCACTATTATCTTACCTTCCTGCCTTAATCTCTCGGCTATTTTTTTAATTTCTTCCCTTGTTTTTATTTTATTCATTTTTCTCCTTCTCTTTCTTTATTCCCCTCAATTCAATCATTTTCTCTGTTGCATATGAGAAAGCAGCAGCTTTCATATTCAAATGACTCATGATAAAGTTTCTTGTTGCCAGTCTATCTTTTTTCCCAGCTTCTCTCAGCATCCAACCAGCTGCTTTCTGTACATAGATATCTTCATCATAGGCAAGTCTTTCAGCAAGAAGAAAAGTTAACTCAAGCTTATTTTTCTTTATTAGTGGATAAGTAGAAACAATGCTTGTTCTTCTAAACCAGGGATTTTTTGAACTAAAAAGTTTCTTTATTTCAGGAATCAAGCTCAAATTTTCAGCTAGAATTTCTCCTAAGGTGTGGCTTGATAATTCGTCAATATGATCCCAGCTTTTAGCTTTAGCCAATCTTGAAACTAGAAAATCCCAAACTTCCGGGCTTTTCTTATACCTGTTGATTAAGAATAAAGCCAAGGACATCTCCTCATGATTCCCAGAATTCCATAATTGGTCAAATAGCTTCAAGCTAGAGTTAAAATCCAACTTAATTTCTTTAGCAACTTTTCTAAGTTCAGGAACTCGAAGTCCGTAAAAATCATAATCCGATTTTAGATATCTCTTGCTGTTTACAGCTCTTTCTTTATCGCCTAAGCTTGATAATCTTGCTCGAATTTCAGATATATTCATAAAAATTAAGATTTAAACCAATTAATAAACTTATTCTATCTGTTTAGGAATTTTTGAGAATATTTTCCTTGCTATCTTTAGCAATCCCCTGTTTTCTTCTGATAGAGAAGCCAGAGCAGCATTTCTAGCCGAATTATAGCTTGTTTGCAAATCTTCAGGTAATGTAGGAGATTCTTTTAAAAAGGCTTCTGAGAATTCCCTATTTAACCCATGTGCTCTATCTATATCCCTTTTTCCAGCTGCTTTTATTAAATCTCTTAAATAACTG
>JAPLYA010000042.1 GCA_026395775.1 Candidatus Pacearchaeota archaeon | reverse complement strand
AGGGAGAAGGACTCAATTTAAAGATGGGAAAAAAGCTGCCCAAACCTGGGAAGGGCGGAGATGCTAAGGTTGATGATAAATTTTGCCAATTAGAAGCTGATTTGAAATACTGGCCCGGGATAAAAGAAACGTTTTTCTGGGATTTTGATGGCAAGAAGGCAACAGTAACTCATGATTTTTTGATTGATAATTTGAAATTTCCATCAGGAGAAAAAGATTTTGAGAAAATTAGAGTTATGGCAAAAAGAATGGGGAAAATCACAAGAAAAATGATTGTTGATGGGGTTGAGAAAGTTAGAGAAGCTGATTTAGAGGTTTAGGATAAACATCTCGTGGCATGTTACCTAAGGTTAATAATCCAATAAAAGAAAGTTTTATAAACTATAGTTATTCTATAGGGAGATGATCACAACAATCCAATTGAATGAGAATGTAAGGAACGCCCTAGATAGAATGAAATCTAACAAGGAAACATATGAACAAGTAATTCTGAATTTAATGCAAATTGCGGAGAAATGCAAAAGAGAGCAAGAACAATTGCTTATTGAAGGTTACAAAGAAATGGCAGAAGAAAGCTTAAGAATTACTAAAGAATGGGAAGCGACAGATGCAAGTTTGGACTGGGAGTGCAAAGATTTGGTTCCTGAGAAATATCTAAGAGAGATAAAATAGTCAAAATGGAAATAAAAAGGGGGGATATAGTCCTTGCAGGCTTAAAACCTGTTAAGGGAAGCGAGCAGGGGAGCATTAGACCTGTCTTAATTATACAAAATGATGAAGGAAACAAATTCTCACCAACGACAATAATCGCACCAATTACTTCCAAGGAGTTCACCAAAGAATTCCCAACAAATGTAGCTATTTCAGAACAAGAATCAAAATTAAATAATGACTCAACAGCATTACTAAATCAGATAAGAACAATTGACAAATCGAGAATTATAAAAAAAATTGGTTCTCTTGATAATTTTATTATGAATAAGGTTGATAAATCCTTGAAAGTTAGTTTATCTCTGGATTAGATGAAAACTCAAAATAATAAGGTTCTGTAAAGTTAACGGGCGATGAAACCCCAATTTAGAGACGATAAAGTTAATTATACAAACTTTTAATTAAAAATCAATAAATCCGACGATAAAATCAGTTATCACCTTTTAAATTAACATAAGCTACCATAAAAACCTTTAAAAACCCTTGTTTTCTTGAGGATTTGAGTTAGGTGTAGAATTTAAAGAACCTTGTGTAGAGGATAAAATGTTATTAATATTTAGAAATGGCAAAGAAAAGTCAACCAAGAGCAGGCAGTTTACAATACTGGCCGAGAAAGAGAATATATAGATTTCTACCTAGTGTTAACTGGAAAGTTATTGATGCAAAAGGACTCAAGGGATTCATTGCCTATAAAGTAGGCATGGCAACTTCTCTAGTTAAGGATTCTACTTCTAATTCACTTACAAAGGATAAAAAAATGTTTCTTCCTGTTTCTATTCTTGAAATTCCACCAATGAAGATTATTTCTGTCAGATTTTATAAAAATAATCAAGTTGTCAATGAAGTTCTAAGCTTGAATCTAAGCAAAGAATTAAAACATGTTCTAAAAATGCCAAAAACCTACAGCAAGAAAATTGAGGATATTAAAGACTACGAAGATTTGAAGATTATTGTTTATTCTGAAGTTGAAAAAACAGGAATAAAGAAAACTCCTGATTTGACTGAGATTGGATTGGGGGGAACACTTGAAGAGAAACTTGCATTTGTAAAAGAAAAGCTTGGCAAAGAAATCTTATTTTCAGATATTTTCAAAGATGTCAAGTTAGTTGATGTTCGAGGCTTGACAAAAGGCAGGGGTTTAGCCGGGCCAATGAAAAGATTTGGAATAAAAAGAAGACAGCACAAATCTGAAAAAGGAGTCAGAAGGCCTGGAACTTTAGGACCTTGGCATCCAAATCATGTTGTTTTCAGAGTTCCTATGTCTGGACAGCTAGGATTATTCACAAGAGTTACTTATAATTCTAAAATTCTTTCATCAGGAAAAATTCAAGCCAGTGATATCAATAAAAAAGAAGGTTGGATGCACTATGGCAAGATAAAAACAGAATATTTAATTGTTAAGGGGAGTATTCAAGGTCCTGCAAAAAGACAGCTATTATTAACTCAACCACTAAGGCCAACAAAATCCCAAGAAAAGCTAAATTATGAGTTTTTAGGATTAAAATGATAGCTAGAGAAGATCAATATGTTGCTTTCCCTTGTTCTGGGGATAATAGGCTTGGAAACCCAGTAGTTGAAAGAGGGCATGTATACAGAGTTGAAAGTCCAAATGGAGCAGATGAAGGATTTATGACTCTATCAAAAGCACAAGAAAAATTCGGAATTGAAGCAGTATTTATTTCACCATCAGACACTATATGCTCTGATTGCACAAAAGCCAAAGGATTTAAATAAAATGAAAACAAAACTAACAACATCAAGTGGAGAAGGCCGAGAAATAGAGCTGCCACAAGTATTTTCCTCAGTAATCAGAGCAGATATTTGCCAAAAATGCTATGAAATAGAAAAAGTTTGGCAGCCATTTGCCCCTGAATATAATGCTGGGAAAAAGCATTCTGCTTCTGGAAAAATAAAGAAAGTAAGAAAAGCTTGGAAAACTGGCTATGGAAAAGGCATATCTAGGGTTCCAAGAAAAATTTTCTGGAGAAGAGGGACTCAATTCTACTGGGTTGCTGCTGAAGTTGCTTCAACTAGGGGTGGAAGGCGAGCTCATCCTCCGAGAGTAGAACATTTCACAAAAAGAATCAAAATTAACAAGAAAGAGAAAAAACTTGCGATGAACTCGGGAATAGCTGCAACAGCCTCCTTGCCATGGATAAATAAAAGATACAAAAATCTTGAGACAAACAAAAAACTTCCAGTTATAATTGACTCAAGCATATTAAAATTAAAAGCAAAAGAGTTTCACGCTTTCCTGAAAAAATATCTTCCTGATAAAAATATTTTAATTGTTCTAGGCAAAGACGAGAAATTTAAGCTTGCCGGCCTAGACATAAAAAAAGTCAACGAACTAAAAATGGAAGATTTATATCCTCTTGGGAGACTAGCTATCTACACAGAGCAAGCAGTTAAGGAGTTGGGAGTCGAGCAATCTCGAGAGACAAAAATAAATAAATTAACGAACGAGGTTGGGAGAGAGAAAAAATGACAATTAGTAATAAAAATAAACCTCTCAAGTTGACAGGTAAGTCAAAGCCGATTGGGTTACAATTAACACAATTGCTTGCACAATTAAAAATTTTACAAAACGAAGTTAGTATTTACCAACAAAGATGACAATAATAAAACCAATAACAACAGAAAAAGCAGTAAGATTAATTGAGCTAGAGAACACAATTTTGTTTGAAGTTGATAGAAAAGCTTTCAAGCCCGAGATTAAAAAAGAAATTGAGAGTTTGCTTGGAGTAAAAGTTGATAATATGAGAAGCTTGATAAGGCAAAATAAAAAATTTGTTTATGTTAGATTAAATAAGAAGAACCTAGCAATAGATTTAGCCACAAAACTGGAGATGATGTAAAAATGAAAAATAATAAATTTTTCATATACAGAAAATTAGGAATTTTCTGTCTTTTAAACCAAAGAAAAGTCGACACTTTTCTGGGCCCCGAAAATTTACATTTTCGCGGTTTCCTAGAAATAGAGGAAGAAATTTAAAAAAATGGGAAAAAGAATTATAATAAGAGCGAGAGGAAAAGGCAGCTTAACTTATCAAGCTAGGAAATCAGCCTACAGATACAGAGTTGGTTATCCTTTTGAAGAAGGCAAAGGAAAAGTTATAGCTTTAATTAATTCTCCATGCCATAGTGCTCCACTTGCCAAAATAATGTTAAATAAAAAAATATTCTATAATCTTGCCTGCCAAGGGATGTTTGAAGGACAAGAGATTGAACTTGGAAGCAATCCTCAACTAGGGAATATTCTCAAGCTTAAGGATATCCCGTTGGGGAGTAATATTTATAATATAGAAATAAGGCCGGGAGATGGTGGCAAGTTTATCAGAACATCTGGTTTATCAGGGGTAATCTCAAAAAAACTTCCAAATCAAGTTGGAATAATAATGCCAAGCAAACAGGAAATCTTATTTAATGATAACTGCAGAGCTACAATGGGTATTACAGCAGGGCAGGGAAGATTAGACAAACCAATAATGAAAGCAGGCAAGAAATGGCACATGATGAAAGCTAGAAATAAATTATGGCCTAGAACTTCTGCTATAAAAATGAATGCAGTAGATCATCCTTTCGGATGTGGAAGGGGCAAGAATCTTGCACACGGAACAAAAGGGAAGATACCTAAACTAAATGCGCCTCCAGGCGCAAAGGTAGGAAGCCTAAGGCCTAGCAGGACAGGAAAGAGGAAATAACTAAGATGGTAACAACAGAACTAGAAAAGAAAAAAGAATATTATCGAGGCAAGACACTTGAAGAGCTTCAGCAATTAGATATTCGAGAGTTTGCAAAATATCTCACTTCAAGAGAAAGAAGGAGCGTTTTGAGAAACTTTGATGTTGTTGAAAAGTTTGTTAAATCAAGCAGGGAAAAGCAATCCAGGAACAAGCCAATTAAAACTCATTTAAGAGATTTAGTCATAGTCCCAGGATTAGTTGGAATGGTTGTTCAAGTTTATAATGGAAGAGTATTTTTACAAGTCAGGATAACAACAGAAATGCTGGGCCATAGACTCGGCGAGTTCGCACTAACAAGAAAAAAAGTTCAGCATGGCGCTCCAGGAATTGGAGCAACTAAATCTTCAGCTTCGGCTTCGGTGAAATAAAATGATAAAAAAATTAAATTATTCAGAATTAAATGAAAAGCCTCAAGCTAGGGGTTGCTGGTGTTCAAAGCTTGGGAAACAATTAACACAATTGCTCGCTTACAAGTCAAGTTTACAAAATGAAGCTAGTATTTAACAATAAAAATGGCAAAAAAACAAGATAAAGAAAGAGAAACAGAAGGATGGAGGATTTACTCACCAATAGATCTTGATAGAAGTGGCGTTGTTATTAAATATGATCCTTCTAATAACTTGTTAAGACATGGTATATTGGTAACATATACCGGGGATAATAGTTTAAAATGACAGAAGAAAATAAACCCCAAATAGGGCAAGTAGAGCAAGAGAAAAAGCCAGTTGAAACTCCCATCAAAGAAGTCAAGAAAGAACAAGTTAAAGAAGCAAAAAAACAAGTTGAGAAAAAAGAATTTGCTCAAGCTCAAGGAAGAGATATGCCCCTATCTCTCAAGCATGTCAAGTTTATCTGTAGATTCATAAAAGGCAAAACAATTCAAGAAGCTTTAGATTTAATGAATAAAGTTTCAGAAAAGAAAATTTATGTTCCAATGTCTGGCGAGTTAGCATGCAGAAAAAAAGGGATTAAAGGAAGGTATCCTGTTAAAGCTTCAAGAGAGTTTATTCGAGTATTGAAGGGTTTGCAAGGAAATGCCAATGTTGCAGGATTGCTTAATCCAATTATAACAGAAACTGTTTCAAATAAAGCCAGCCAACCACACAAAAAAGGCGGGTTGAGGTTTAAAAGAACTCATGTTTTGCTAAAAGTTACAGAAAAACAAGAAAAACCTAAGAAAGAAAATAAGCCCAAGGAGAAAAAATAATGGAAGAAAAAAAGTTTGTTCAGCTGAAGAAAGATGAATACTATATTAGAGAATTTGTAAAAAAGGAATTTGGAAAAGGCAAAATAAGCTTCATCAAGATAGAATATACCCCGGTCGGAGAAAAAATAATAATAGCAACAAGCAGGCCAGGCTTTATAATTGGCAAAAGGGGAGAAAGAATAAATGAAATAACAGATATTTTAAGAAGAAAATTCAAGTTGGAAAATCCACATCTTGAAATTCTTGAGATAACAAAGCCAGAATTTGACGCTCAGAATATTGCAGACGAGATAGCATTATCCCTGGAAAGATTCGGAAGTTTGAAATTCAAGGTTGTAGCATACAGAATGCTAGAGAGAATAATCCGAGCAGGAGCACTAGGAGTTGAAATAAGATTATCAGGCAAGTTACCAAGTGAGAGGGCAAAGTCCTGGAGATTCGCCAATGGTTATCTCAAGAAAACAGGGGATACTGTCAAGATAGTAAACAAAGCAGAGGCCAGAGCTAATCTGCTTTTAGGAACAATTGGGATAAAAGTCAGCATCTTGCCACCAGATGTAGAAATTCACGATAGAATTACTATAACCCCAGAAAACATTGCAAGAGTAGAACTTAATAAGCAAGCTGTTCAAGTTATAGAAGAGAAACCTAAAAAACCAAGAAAGAAAAAAGTTAAGGCGAGCATTTTGGAGAGTGAAAATAAAAATAATAAATCAACGAGCCAAAGTGCGAGGGAAGCAAAATGATAATTATTGGTAAAAGAAAAACTTTGGATATGCGGGGTAGTGGGTGTTCAAAGTTTGAACTTCAATTACCTAGCTTGAAACAATTAAAAAGTATACAAAACGGAGTTAGTTTATAATAAGAAGATGGAAAGTAGAATGATTGACGGACTAGATTGTGAAAGAAAATTTGAAAGATATTTACAATCTTTAAATGTAGCTACCGCTCAAGATTTAGATTTTTGGGGGCATTTCCCAATGCTAAAAGTTCATAATCCTGTTCGGTTTCATGAGATAGCTAATGTAATTAGAATGAGAGAAATGAGAGAGTTAAGAGGTGGTCTATGGTTCATGATGAGAAACCCAGATGAAACGGGGATTTATCGAGATTGGACAATTGAGTTAGCAGCTGAAAAAACTTCAGAATTTTTAAAGCATTATGGGGGGCAGTATCAGATAGTATAATCAAAATGGCAATATTAAAAATGAAAGATATAAAAAACATGAATCCTCAAGAACGGGAAGAAAAGCTTAAAGATTTAAAGCTTGAATTAATCAAAAGAAATGTTACTGCAAATAAATCCAGTAAGATTAAAACCAAGGAGATTAAGAAAGCTCTAGCGAGAATACTCAACAAAAATGGATATATGTCCTAAGTGCGGATTGCCGAGACAAACTTGCATTTGCGATGAAATCGCAAAAAGTGAACAAAGGATAACAGTAACCATAGAGAAAAGAAAGTTCGGAAAGCTGATAACAGTTGTAGCAGGAGTTGAGAAAGGAAATATAAAAGAAATTTCCAAACAGCTTAAAAACGAGCTTGCCTGTGGAGGCACAGTAAAAGACAGCAAGATAGAGTTGCAGGGAGAGCACACAAAGAAGATCGTCCAAGCCTTCACGAGAATTGGGTTTAAAGAGGAACAAGTAAACATACAATATTAAAAATCAAGGATGTTTAAAATGGCAAAAAAACAAGAAAAAAACATAGAGAAAGCAGTAGAATGCGAAGAACAGTGTTGGCTACATGGAAGTCTCAAAGTTAGAGGCAGATTTTTCAAAGGTTATGTTATCAAGAAGTTCCCAAGAAGAGTTGCAATATCATTCGAAAGAACAGTCTTCATACAAAAATACGAGAGATATATGAAGAAAAGAACAAAGCTTCATGCCCGCCTTCCAAAGTGTATGCAAGATCAAGTTCAAGTTGGAGATTATATTGAAATTGGGGAATGCAGGCCCTTATCCAAGATAATACACTTTGTTGTAACTAAGGTTGTAAGAAAAGCGAATGTTAAACCAGGAGATAAAAAATGAGTAGAAAAAATCTAAAACTTGGCAATAGGGGCTATGGTTTAGTAGCAATTGCACTCGGGGGGATATTTGGTTCTGCTGGTGGACTGCCATTTAGTATCGTTGGGGGTTTACTTGTAACAGAGGGAGTTGGGGATTTAATAAGCGGAGAGCATCATTATTTGAGTGTAAGCGCATATGAATATATTTCGAGGAGAATTAAAAGATGAAAGCAATATCAGCCATAATGACTCGGGGTTTGGGAATAGGAAGTTATGTCATAGCTGCAGATAACTCAGGAGCAAGAATTGTCAAGATAACTGGAGTCAAAAAAGGCAAGACAAGAAAAAGAAGAGTCCAATTCTGCGGGGTTGGAAGCTGGGTTAAAGTATCTGTTCGCGAGGGAAAACCAGATATGAAAGGACAGTTATTTGATGCTGTTGTGATAAGACAGAAGAAGCCATATAGAAGATTAACAGGAGAGAGAATCTGCTTTACTGATAATGCTGTTGTTTTATTGAAAGATGAAAAAGGAAATCCAAAAGGAACACAGATTAAAGGACCTGTTCCTAGAGAGGTTCAGGAAAGATGGAAGGAGGTAGCCAAGATAGCTCCGGCGATTGTTTAAAATGGAATTTATGGATGTTAATATGATTGGGAGAACGACTGGGAAATTCATGAGGCTGTTTTTCCTAGTAACTCATGCTCTTTATAATCCCTTAGTAACAGATGCTCAACAATTTAAACAAGATGTAGAGAGGGCAAGAGCTATTTTACAAGCACAATAAAAAATGAAATCAAAATTTTCAGTTAATTGGTTAGGAAGCAGTCAAGCTAGAAAACAACGAAAGTACAGAGCAAATGCTCCGCTACATTTAAGACACAAGCTCATGAATGCTAATTTAAGCAAGGATTTAAGAAAGAAGCTGGGAAAAAGAAGCATT
>JAPLYA010000105.1 GCA_026395775.1 Candidatus Pacearchaeota archaeon | reverse complement strand
CAGAAAAATCTGGCGTTGCAAGGCAACGTCTACAGCCTAAAGGCTGTAGTTTATTTTTCTGACATAAGCAGGATCGAACTGCTGAATACTTTGTGTAAAAAATAATATCATAAAGGATATACTTTCTTTTAGGATTATATTGCCTAACTTATTCGAATGGAAAGGTTTATAAATATGAGTAATGTTAAGGTTACGTATAATCTAATGCAGGTAACTATAAGATGACACAAAAAGAAAAGATAAAAAAAGCACTTTTTGAATCAAATCCTTGGTGGAGGAAGAAACTAGAAATAAATTACAAGGATAGAGACATCTATCAAAAATTACAAAAATACATTAATGCAAAACAAATAATAGCTATAACAGGATTAAGGAGAGTTGGAAAGACAACAATAATGTTAAAGATAGTTAAAGAAAAGATTGACTCAGGATTTGCTCCAGATAATATTATTTATTTTAGTTTTGATACTTTTAGAGATTTAGATCTCTCTGAATTAATTGAAGTATATTCAAAAGAATATGATAAAAATATAGAAGACTCTAAGTATGTTTTTCTGTTAGACGAAATTCAAAAAATAGATAATTGGGAAGAACAAGTAAAAAGATTATATGATCTTCATGAAAACTTTAAAATTATAATTTCTGGTTCAGAATCTCTCTTTGTTAGAAAGAAATCTAAGGAAAGTCTGGCGGGAAGAATGTTTGAATTTAAAATAGAATCTTTATCTTTTAAAGAATTCTTATCATTTAAAAGTCTAGAGTCAAAACCTTTTGGACTTTACGAGAAAGAATTAGCAAAGGCGTTTGAAGATTTTATGTTTTCTGGAGGGTTTCCAGAATTAGTAAATATGAATGACAAGGACTTTATTAAGAATTACATAAGAGAAACAGTTGTTGAAAAAGTGCTATTTAGAGACATACCTCTGATATATCCAATAAGAGATGTTTCTATTTTGGAATCTATATTTAAGATAATCTCTGGCAATCCTGGTCAAATAATTGAAATAAACAAGCTCGCTTCTGAAGTCGGATTGTCTAGAAGGGTTGTGTCTCTATATTTAGGTTATCTTGAAAATTCATTTTTAATAAAAAAGATATTTAATTTCTCAAGAAACCAAAGAAAGAGTGCAAAGAAATTAAAAAAATATTATCCAAGTATCCCTGCTTTAGGATTTATTTATGGAAATGAAGATGTTAAACCGAAAATATTTGAGAATACGCTGGTTTTGCAAACAGGAGCTAACTTTTTCTGGAGAGATGCCTATAAAAATGAAGTTGATATTGTTTTAGATAAAGAAAAGAAAATAATCCCCATAGAGATTAAATATGGTGAAATAAAGGATATAGAAGGTCTGCTTAAATTTATGGATTTCTTTAATATCAAAGAAAGTTTTATTATTTCAAAAGAAGAAGAAAGAGAGCAAAAAGTGGATAACAAAAAGATTTCAATCATTCCTGCATGGAAGTGGCTGTTGAGTTAGTTTTTCTAACGAGCTACTTATTATTAATCTTTAATAATAATTGGATCTCAAACCCCCTTATTTGTTTTTTTATTATGGAAAAATTGTGTTCTTTAATTAGGTCTTCAATCAAATCAAAATTATATAGATACACGCTAGTATTAACCATCTCTGATTTATCTTTAAACTCTTTGGCTTTTGAGTTATTTATATCTGGAAAATCGGTGATTATTTTTCCGGTATTTTTTAGAACCCTTTTAAATTCTATTAATATTTTTTTTACATGTTCTATTGGGTAATATTCAAACATACCGATACATGTTATCCAATCAAAAGTGTCATTTTCATAGGGGATTTTATCTGCATCACCTATTTTTAAATCTACAACATTTCTAAAATTCAATTTATTAATTTTTTTTCTTGCAATTTCAAGCATTTTTGGAGATATATCAATACCATAACAAATCGCTTTTTTAGTCGCCGCTAGAATTAAATAATTTCCAGTTCCTGTAGCGACATCTAAAATTTTTTCTCCCTCTTTTATATCTAATATTTTTTTTACACCTTCAAATTCATCTTCATAGATTTCAGAAACTAATTTTTTATTAGAACCCCAAGTATCATATTTTTCTGCAGTAGTATTATACCATTTTTTTAAATAAGATTTTTGTTCTTTAAGATTATTCATTTAAATATATAGAATTATGAAGCTTTCCCCAATCTTTAGATTGGGGTATAATTAACTATTTATTTCTGAATTAATTAATATAAATGAGCTTGTTGTAGCTCATTGAATCAAACCAATGTAGCTGTAGCTTTCTCACTAAATAAACTTTTG
>JAPLYA010000117.1 GCA_026395775.1 Candidatus Pacearchaeota archaeon | reverse complement strand
AAAAGAACTTTCTGTAAAAGAACTTCTTCATTACATGCTTGCTGAGTCTGACAATACTGCTGCGGGCGCATTGCAGACAAATATGACTAAAAGCGATATGGTCCAATTAACAGACTACATGGATTTCTACTCCAATAATATAAGCGCTGAGCAAATTCCAATAAAGGCCACTTACATAACCCCTAAAACAGTTTATAATATGTTTGCAAGCTTATATCTCTCAACAATGCTTAATATCGAAAGTTCAGAATTGATTTTAAAAGAATTAACAAATACTTCATTTGACATAAAAAAATATGCCAACCTTCCGAGCGATGTTGTGGTTTCCCAAAAATTTGGTGAAGAAGATATTAACTATAAAGTGTTTCATAGCTGCGGTATTATCTATGTAAGTGATAGCAGATTTTTTTACTGTATTATGACAAAGAATATTGGCTCAACAAAATCTCCTGAAGTTATTGGTGCAATAGTCAACAAATTATATAACTTTATTGTTGACAATAGAAAAGTTAGTAATTTAACAATTTGATTCTAAGGATAAACGCCCCCACGAGGACTGATTTAAAACTATTACACTTCACAGGCTAGAAATAAGCTTTTCCATCTCAAACATAAATTCACTTGCTCTTTTTAACGAGGTTTCAGCTTTTGATATCTTTGCAGGTTCTTTAGTTTTATACTGTATAAACCCCCTCTTACCCCTTTCTCTATCAAAATCTTCTATAAGCCCTTCTGCCTTGTTCTTGGCGAGAAGTAAGGCTTCTTCCTTCATCTCCTCATAGTCTTCAAGAAGGCTTTGTTTTAACTTATCCTTAACATAAACTATTAAGGCATCGCTTGTAACCTTGTGGGGTATTTTATCGCCTACTTTATACCCTAATTTGCATAAAGCAGCATTTGCAATATAAAACATAGAATAATATGAAGAAACGATAATCCACAAACTCGATTTGTTATTCTTGGCTAAAAAGTTGGCTGTTTCTAGGCTTTCTTTAGCATTATTTACCAGAATGTTATAAACTATGTCTTCAAAACCCCGCTTAGTAAGTAATCCTTCGTTTAAGTAATTCCTTACATTCGCTTGAGCTTCTTCTACTCTCTTTTTATCTAGCATTTTGTATTATCCTATAATAATCTTCTATACCAAATAGGATTAAGTTATTTTTAATTGTTTCTGTCACAACAGTCGGTTCTTTACTTTTCAACATCTCAACAAAACCCTTATAAGTTATAGTAGTCAGATGTGTTTTTAAAGGGATTAGTTCAAGTTCATTTTCCACAATTTTTGAAGTGTCTTTATCTGAAATAAGAAGTAAATCGATATCTGAATATTTTGTTTGGGTTCCTTTTGCATAACTGCCAAATAAAAGAAGGATAAATTGTTTATTTATTTTTTCCAGCCTATTTGAAAGCACTAAAAAATCCTTTTTTTTGAATAAGTCTTTCTTTCTTTGATATTCTGCCTTAAAGACCAAATCATTAAATTTATCATTAAATTTGCAAACAAGGATATTGCCGATTCTTTCCAAATCAACAATCCCCTCTTTCTCTAATGTCTTTAAAGAGAGATACGCAGATTTATAGTTTATTTTTCTTAATAAAGAGATTCTTCTAATACTAAAAGATTCTTCTCTATTGTTTATTAATAGTTTTAGTATCTCTATCTTTTCATTAGCCATTTTTAACCATAATATTATGGTTATTAGCCATATATAAACCTTTCTTATTACGCCAGAATCATCAATTTCAAGCCACATCTTTCTTTAAAAAGATAGAACGGCAATTTTCAAAACTCTCCCTTCAATGAATCCCAGAACAAGAGTATTATTTTATTGCAATCTATATTATAAGGTAAAATAATCCTTAAAAAGAGGTTTAATGAGTAAAAGCTATGGCTATTAAACTTGTGCCGGATTTAGGGGAAGAAATAATACAAAAATTAGGAGAGATAGGCAAATATTTTCAGATTGTCAAAGGAAGATTAGATGAAAAAGATAAAAAGATTCAAGAATTAGAGGAAAAATTAAAAAGACTTACTCAAAATGGGGGTTAAAAATTCGCAGATAGTGTTCCGTATAGAAACTCAGATTAAAGACAAAATTAAGTTAGAATCATTTGAAGAAGGTATTTCTATGGCTGAATTCTGCAGGCAGAAGATTAGAGAAAAGCCAAGACTGGCTAGAATAGAGTTTATGCTTGAAAGACTGCTGAAAAGGAAATGTTGAGAATTTTGTTACTCTTTGTAAGGCATAACACAACCGAAAGCTTTAAAAACTGGCTTTTTCTAGAAAAAGCATGGTTATCTTACCAAAGAGAAAGATTGAAGTTTTGCCTACAGAACGTCCAATCAGAATCGGAGATGAAACTTGGGCTGTTCCAAAACAAGTAGAGCCATTACTAACCAAAACTAAAATTGACCCTTCTAAATATGTATTGTTACAAGAAGGAGAAAGAGCAAATTGTGCTGTCTCTACACATCAATTAAACGATGGGGTATTCTATCAATTAAATAAACGAGCCATAGAACAAGGATTAGTTGCTGCAACACCAAGGCAATTTTTAATTAATGTTATAAATACAAATGCTGCTGTGAATAATGCCGAAGCGCTATATGACGCATCCGGAATATTGCTTAAAGGTAATAGATTAGCCCAGCATGCGAACAGGGTTAATAGTGCTTGGGTTTATCTTAATGCAAGATTCCCAAAAGGGACTGGTCACAAAGGTTTGGATATTGTTACCATCACTGGCGTAGAAAAAGATGGTCAACTTATTTTAGAAAGACAACCTTTGCAATCTTGCCTAGAAGAAGATTGTTTAGCAGATGTAAGCTCAATGAATTCTCAAGGATTGTTAACGCAAAAAGCCAAAACCGACAAGTATGAACCGGGAAAAACCGCTATGTTTTATTCTCCTGTTTTAAGACAAGATAACCCTGAAGAAGGCTATGTCGCGAGGTTCCTTGCCGGCTCTGTTGGGGCTCTCTTGTATTGCTATAGGCGTACTGATTACTCGAATCCTTCGCTCGGGGTAATTTTATGCGCCG
>JAPLYA010000114.1 GCA_026395775.1 Candidatus Pacearchaeota archaeon | reverse complement strand
CCTGCTTTGGAAACAGTTCTTCTAACTATGTTTTGTTTAGCCATATTTTTCCTCCTTTAAAGTTTTAAGATTATTCCGATTATAAGCAAGATTACCCCGATTATTAGAAAGGAAAGTGTTTTTGTTAGATTTACATACTCTATAAGAAAGAATGTTACTGAAAGTGCAAAGGCTGCGAAACTCAGCATAATGATAAGAAGTGAAGCAAGATTTTTCATAAACTTTTTTTCAATTCTCCATACTTCAAGTTTTGCCCTATGAATAATTTGTTCGCCGAAGTCTGGAACCTTGCCAGCCATGCTCCTGAAAGCATCGCCTATAGATTCTTTGATAAAGTTTCCTAATCCCATTTTTATCTTAGAACTTGCTGCTTTTTATAGATTGTCGTGTTTTAAAGTATATATTCAACTAATAAAGTTTATATATTTCTAATAACTCCTAGCTGTATGAAAGTCCTAAATGTCTTAATTTTCTTATTAATCTTTAACACTTTTATATTACTCAGATTTTTAGTTTCAGAAGCAGACATCACAGGTAAAGCAGTATACGAAAGGATAGCTGTCAACATGACTCGTGCAATAGATGGTGACACCTTCGTTTATGAAACTGGAAATATTAGCCAATCTGTTCGCATGCTAGGAATAAACACTCAGATAGGATAATCTAGCTGGAAAAATAAACACTCTCTTTTTGGGGTAGTTAAGTACCCTCAGAGCTGAATTTTTATTAAACCAGAAAATAAGATAAATTTTTAAATGTAGATTTAATTGTCTAACCATGGGAATAATAATGCCTCAAAAATTAAAGAAAGGGAGTATTATAGCAATAATCTCTCCTTCTTCTGGACTCGCTGCTATCTTTCCACATAGATTAGACAATGCTATAAAATTCTTAAAATCAGAGGGATATAAAATAAAAGAATTTCCTTGTACTAGAAAGATTAATGGATGGGAGTCGGCTCCTGCTAAAGAGAGAGCTAGAGATATAATGGACGCTTTTCTGAACAAAGAAGTAAAAGCGATAATTTGTTCAATTGGGGGTAATACTATAAATAAAACAATAAGATACTTAGATTTTGAAAAGATTAAAGAAAATCCAAAAATATTTATAGGTTATTCAGATATAAGCGTTTTGCACTATGCTTTAAATAAAAAATGCGGTTTCAGTACATTTTATGGACCATGTGCGATGACTCAATTTGGGGAATATCCCGAACCACTAGGATATACTTTAAAACATTTTAGAAAGGCTGTGGTGGAAGGACAAATCGGGATAATCAAAGCATCTGAAAAATGGACCGATGAGATTTTGGACTGGAGCCAAAAACAAGATCTTAAAAGGGCAAGAAAATTAAAAGAAAACAAGGGATTCGAGTGGTTAAAAGAAGGAAAATCTGAAGGCGAAATTATTGGTGGATGTTTGCCTTCTATTTGTAACCTTATAGGAACAGAGTATTGGCCAGACCATAATAACAAAATACTTTTTATCGAAATTCCAGAAGCCCAACAATTGGACAAGGGAGAACCCCTAGCAGAAGTAGATGCATTATTATGCAATCTAGAAATTGCAGGAATCTTTAAACAGATCAAAGGACTGATTGTAGGAAGACCCTTTAGATATGATAATGCAGAAAATGAAAAATTTAAAGAAATAATTTTAGACAATACCAAAGAATATAATTTTCCGATCTTGTACGGGGTTGATATAGGTCATACAGATCCACAGATAACAATCCCCTTAGGTGCAAAAGTCAAATTAGATTCAAATGAAAATAGATTAGAGATTTTAGGTAAATACTGATGCAATTTAATATTAATTAAAATATCTCTTTGCATTAAAATATAAAATTTTTTCTAAATCTTCTTGCCTTAAGTCCAAATTAAATAATCTTTGAACTGGCGAAGGATCTATTTCCAAATGATCTAATGACTTTATATTCCAAGGATAATCTATATCAAAAGCTATGTTATTAATATCAACATCCTCTATGACCTTTTTTAGGAATGGTTTCTTTTGCAAAAGATATTTTTCTTGAGTTTCAATCAATAACTCTGGTCCGATACCTAATAAAAATTGGCTTGATCGATTTAGGTGTTTAAAACTTTCAGGGCATAAATAGGCTCCATGAGTGATATAACCCCTTACTCCTTTTTTTTCAAATAG
>JAPLYA010000036.1 GCA_026395775.1 Candidatus Pacearchaeota archaeon | reverse complement strand
ATATCCTCAAGGGCATTTATGGAGTGCGGGAAAATTTGCAGCATCAGTTGGTTATGTGCAAGAAGATGTAGTAAGTAAATATGTAACAGAGCAAAAAACCAAACATGGAAACCCCAGCCTTTAGGCTGGGGAGGATGTCATCTAATAAAAAAAGGCATGAGAATCTGACCAGTAGCTCTAACCCCCTAAGATGTACTATTCCTTAACTCAACTTCAACTTTAGTAAGGTTTATAAACCCACTATTCCTTTAATCAATTATGTACACAGAAAGAGAGATACAACAAAAATTTGGAAAACTTGCTGAAATCTATCCCATTATAGCAATAGTTGGAGCAAGGCAGTCTGGAAAAACAACCTTTCTTAAAGAGCAGATTAAAAGTCTAAACGCCTCGTATTTACTATTTGACGACCCAGATATAAGAAATCTTTTTGATGAAGATATTAAAAAATTTGAAATCCAGAACATTGAAGGGAAAGAGATTTCAATATTAGATGAGGTTCAGTACTGCAAGGATGCAGGAATAAAGCTAAAATATCTCGCAGACAAAGGCAGAAAGCTTTGGATAACTTCTTCATCAGAGATTATCTTAGGCAAGGAAGTTTTATCTTTTCTTGTTGGCAGAGTATCAATTTTAAAACTATATCCATTCTCTCTCCAGGAATTTCTTGATGCAAAAAACCAAAAAGAGATGACAGAAACAACTTTGGAACGGCAAGTATGGGAGCATTTGACCTTTGGGGGCTATCCCAAGGCAGTAACAATTGAAGATGTAGAGATGAAAAAAACCATCTTAAAAGATTTGTATGACACAATGGTATTGAAAGACATAGCAAGAACATTTTCAATAGAAGATATAAACTCTTTAGAGAATTTTTCAAGATATCTCGCTCTGAACATTGGCAATTTAATATCTTATGAAAGCGTTTCAAGAGACTTAAAAATTTCATTTCAGACATTAAAAAAATATCTTGATGCAATGGAAAAAAGTTACTTAATCACAAGAGTCTCACCATTCTTTGCAAATAAGATAAAAGAGATAACAAAACAGCCAAAAGTTTATTTTGTTGATACTGGTTTAAGAAATATAATCTCCAAAACATTTGAAGCAGAACCTTCTGGAGAATTATTTGAAAATTATGTGCTTTCAGAACTTATTAAACTTGGTTTTCAGCCAAAGTATTGGAGAACAAAATCAAAAGCTGAAGTTGATTTTGTAATCGAAAAAGGCAAGGAAATTATCCCAATAGAAGTAAAAACAAAAGCAGAAAATATAGGAAAAAGCATGGTTTCTTTCATAAAAGAATATAAGCCCAAAAAAGCATTTGTTATGTTCTATAAAGGAGAAAAAAGAAAAATTAAAATTGAAAATTGCGAGGTTTTTTTCACAAATATTTTAGAACTTGGGAAGATAAATTAACAGCAGAATCTTCTTTTAAGGCAGTATCGCCAGCAAGAGTGGCATATGCATAAACTATAAAATTACTTAAACTATCTATTGCTCTACCAAGTAAAGATTCATTTACATTCATTCCTATTTTAGATTTATTCAATTTGTCTCTTAATTTTCTAAACATTTTGCTTAACCTCGAAAAACAAACTATTCTAACCTTTTTAAATCTTTCTATTTGTAACTACTATTAAGTTATTAATTTCAAACATCAATCACAACTTGAGCCACCCATCTACCAGTTTTCTTCTCAACCTTCATCTGATTATAAGTAACAGCTTTCACATCTAACTTTGTCTCATAATTCTTCACACTATTCCCCCAGAGTTCTGCAGTCAAGCCGAAATCTTTAATTTTAACCTTTGTCTTGGAAATAAAAAAATTCTCACTATCAAGCAAGAATAATAATTCTTCTAAGAAGTTGTACAGTAAAGATTCATTATCTTTGCCTTGAACTTTGATTTTCTTCTTAATCTTAGCTTTTATCTTATCTTCACTCATAGAATTAAACATAGCCAAGGCAGAGTTCTCAAATGCTTTTTCAATTGTAGAGCCAAAAGCTTGAAACTTAATATCAGCAGTATGCTCTAGGAATTTATATTTTTGTTGTTTCATTTTCTGAATCTTCAAAGTATGTTTCATTTAGTTTTATCCATTTCGAAGCAACTCTTAAAAGATGATTAGATGTGGAAAATCTTGAATCTCTTTTTCTATCAAAGTAAGTATAAAGAATGATATTTATACCTTTTTGCTTCATTCGCTCGATAACAGGAACAAAGTCAGAATCAGAAGCGATTAGAATTATATTCTTTATATTGGAATGTAGTTCTTTAAAATCATACATGTCCAAGATAACTAAAGCATCAACTCCTTTCTGGCAGTATTCTTCTTTACCATGTTCATTGATTATTTTTTGGCATCTGCCCTCTCTAACTGTTATCCATTTTTTCTTTTTCAGCATTTTAATCATATTTTGATATCTACTCAATAAAAACCCCTCCTTTCCTGTAGGATATGGGCTTTGGTATGGTGGACAAGTGTAGATAAAAAGATGTTTCAGGCTTAAGTTTTCTTTTTTGCAGATATTCCTAAAAGTTTGTAAATACTTGCTTTTTATTCCTGTTTTCTTTTGCAAGTGTTTCTTTACTAATCCGAAAAACCCGTCATCAACAAAAACCAAAGTATCTTCCATAATTAAAATCCTCCAAGAAAACAAAAGAAACATAAACATCCGGCAACCTTGCGATCACCGGGGTTCATACTCACAATCCTAAGATTGCTAATTTTAACAATCTCTAGAGGTTTATAAGCTTTTCTTTTCATAATCGATAAAAGAAATCCGAGTTTTTATAGGTATTTATGCTGCAAATGCCAAGCCCCTATCTTCACCAGCTCGTCGACTCGATATTCCCACCGCATGGCAATATCCAGATAAGTCATCCAAAAATTTCATTTCTTCTCTTGTTAACTTATCATGTGTTGGAGAATTAACAAAAGCCCTTAATTTTGCCCATTCAGGGTCACAACCAGTAGCATAACAAGCATATGCCCAATAATGATAGTTTATTTCAAATAGCTCCGGTTTCCTTCGCCCATCATGTAATTCGAGGAGCTCTCTACATTTTCCTCTTAAATAATCAATTTTTCTCCCTTGAATCGCATTATCAGCTACCCCGGATATATTCAAAAAAACTTCTGCAGGAACATGTGAAAAAATGTGGCTCATACTTAACTAATAACTTGCTAGTTTTTAACCTTTATGGTGTTTGAGAATATATTTAGTAAAAGAAAAATATTTCGGTTGTTTGGGGGGGGGTTTTCAAAGCTTTGAATTTCAATTAAAAAACCAATGAGGCAATTAACAAGCACACTAAAGCAAGGTTAGTATTTAACTCTCAATGTATTAAACAACACTAAACTTTCCCTCTGCCCTTGCCGTATTTGCTTTTGAAGAATCTTGGCATTCTACATAAAGAACATGGTTTCCAGGAGAAAGTTTTGTTAAAGGCTGATTATGCATTTTTTGTGAATTCTCTAAAATTTCAGCCATATTCTCCTTACTGTTAATCCCAAACTTACAAATTACTTGCCCACTTCCGCCATAGGTTTCAACTTGAATTGTAGTTTCTCTATTAAGAACTTTCCCAAGGGGGGCAATACTAACTATCTCAAGATTTCTTGCATTCTCAACAACAAAATCAACCCATTTCCCAACTATCCACTGGCTTCCTTGGTAGTTTCCTTGGGATTTTACAGGGAAAGGAGAATTAGTTGGATTGAAAACCTTGGTTGTACAGCTTCCCTCTTTTTGTATCTGCTTAAAATTTACTATGCTGGCATATAATTGCAGCATTGACTTTATGTAAGAATTATACGGCGCCTTAAAAACGCCGGGATTATGTGTTTGTTCAAATGACTTTAAACTGTCATTATTTGCAACAACTAGAACATAATTAATCTCGCTGTTATTACAATATGCTTCTATCATTAGCTCATTGCTTAAGCATTGGTCATAATCAAAAATATAATCCCCATTGTAAACTAACCCATATTCTCCAAAATCAATCCCATTGTCAGAATCATTGCACTTTTTTGTATTCAAGAAGGTTGTTTGTTCATCTGAAGGAATATTGCATTGCGAAACCGCTCCGCAGTTTATTGGCAAACAAGCAGCAATACAATTTTGTTGGCAGGAGTTTGATGCAATATCTTGGCATTTTTGTCCTATTTTTGTTTCTGCACAGCAAGAAGTTTGTGCTTCAGTATTACCGACACAAGCCCCATTATCACACCCAGTCTCACACTTGTAATTTTGTATTTTAACCTTATTCTTTTCACAGTAATATTCCTTAACTTTCTTATCATTGGAATAGCAGTAATCTCTGTATGTTTTATTCTTCCCATTTTTCTCATAAACAACAATTCCAGGAGCATTAGGATTATTCCCAAAATCACTGTCAACACAGCTAACCTGATTTTTCACAGCATTTCCAGTTATCTTCCCTATAAAATCAGAAAACCATGAAGCTGAAACTAAACTTAAGCTTAAACATAAAATTATTAATAATCCAATCACCAAGCTCTTTTTCATATTATCTCAAATTAAACCCGATTTATATATTTATCTTTATTGGTAAAAATAAAACTCTTCTCGCCTCAAAGGTAATTCAAGCCGATTGGTTTGGTTAATTAACACCATTGCTCGCACAATTAAAACTTATACAAAAACAGCAGTTTAGTTACTACCTCTGAATTATTACCAATAAACCTATTTTTCCTGCCACATAAATATTTTTATTTTGACTGGCTGGTATGCAGTAAGATTGGAGCTTATAACTCGTTCTCTAGCACAAATATTTTGTTTATAGAACTGCAAGCCGCAAATATCAGTTACATTGCAGATTCTAGTTGTAGAATTAAAGCCATCAGGAGTTCTTGAATTTACAAAGTCTCCTATCTCCATGTTATTGATAGATAAAATAGAGCTTCTAAGAATAGCATCAGAGGCAATCTCTTCTAATATTGTTTCTTCTAGCTTACAAACATCACTGCTCCTTGAAGGCTGATTTCTCACATACAAGACTACAAGTACAGAAGCGATTAAAGCAACAGCCACAAAAGCTTCCACAATTCTCAACCATGCTTTCTTATTTCTCATCATTACCAAAACGGAACCTCCAGATGAACAAGTGATTTAGTTGATAAAATATTTTTAATAAACTTATCTTTAGACTCGTAATAAATCCCGCAGCCACCCTCTCCAAGCTCTCTTTTTTCTTCTGCTTTTGTAGCATATCTATATCTGAACCTTCTTGCCATATTCTTCTTGACATTTAACCCAACTTTTTCATAAAAACCAGAAATTTTATTCTCACAAAAGCCTAGCCCTGTCTTGTTTTCTTTCTTCAGATAACTAATAATTACTGCAATCAATATTCTTGCATACTCCCTTCTTCTTACTATTGAAAGAATATTTCCAATTCCAAGTATATCATAATTTTTTCCATCCAAATAAATAGATACAGGTTTCAGCATCCCAAAAGAAACAATTTTGCCAGCATCTTTAACAAAGAAAAATATACTCTCGGGCTCTCTTCTAAAATTTTTATTATTCTTGCCATATTCTTTTATTCTTTCTTTGTTCATCAAGTTAATCTCTCTTGAAGTAAGCTTGCTTCCTCTTTTTGTCGTTATTTCTAGTTTCATTTTAAACCCATGTTTGTATATTCATAATTGCATATTTTAGTGTTCCGTCTTTGTAAACAAGCTGAATTGGAACATCCCTAGCATAAACATTTTTTCCTTGATTATTTGCAAGCAAAATCTCATTGCCCGAAGTATCTCTAACGCCAAATGCAAACTCTCCTTTTATCCTAAGTTTTGATTTTAATTCAGGATAATTTAACTTATACTCATTGGTTAATAAATTTAATTTATCAAAAGAAATAACAGAGTAATTTCTATATAATCCAATTCTATAACCCTCGATCTCTTTGTTGCATTCATCAATGGAAACATCCAGCTCTTCAAATTCAGGACTAGAATACAAATAGAAGAACCTTCCCCCGCCTTCTAAATATAGCATGCCATTTTCATTCTTAGCTCGGATTTCACTAAAACTTTCGTTTTTAGCATATATCTTTGATTTTAAACTGTAGTTTAAATAAATACAATCTTCTGTAGCATCATCAAAACTTATTGTAACAAACTCAAGCTCTGTTTCTGTTGAGTTTCTTATTGCTCTCTCAACATAATCCAGATTATTTCCTCTAGTTGAGCTTGAGAATGGATTAAACATAGCCAATAAAAATATCAGGAAACCTAGAAAAATCACAAATGATAAAATTACTTCTATGTGACTTGCTGCTTTCTTGTTTTTTATTTTTATCATTTTAATTCAATCGCATTCTCAGAAGAATGCATTTGCTCCTGTATAAATCAATATGGACAGTGCTAGCATTATAAATGAATGTTTTATCCCGGCTTTAATACTGCCCTCAGCCAGCTTTCCTATTACCAATCCTGTAAACAATCCCTGAGCAAGCAATAAATAAAGTAATGGAGCTGTTGCGTTCTGGCTAGGCGCAGATGAAGAAAACCCCCCCATATCAGACATGCTTATTTCAGAGGTCATTGGCAGGATTTTGAATTGCATTATTAACATTATGACTATAAAAACAAGGAATATAACATAACCTTGAACAACTAGGCTTGAGATAGCAGCTTTTCTTTCTTTCTTGAGTTTTTCAACCTCAGCTACAGATTTAGCAGTTGACTCGAGTATGTTATCTATATCTCCCCCTGCTTTTTCAGCCTTGCCAATTAAGCTTACAGCTCTTGAAACAACAGGGCTATTAACATCCCTTGCAAAAATTTCAAGAGCTTCCGGAACAGGGATTCCAATTGAAATCTGATTAATCAGCTTCTGTACATTAGGGGTCAAAGTTCCATAGAATCTCCCTCTCAAGTTAAGTATACTCTTGCTTATTGGAGTCCCAGCCTTGACACTTTCAACAAGATTTCTTGTAAATTCCAGAAACATCTCATTATTTTCTTTTTCTTTTGAACTTTCTAGTATCAAAGAAATAAAAAAAGGCAGGGCCGCAATGACTATTGCCAGTCCAAAGATAAACCAGAATATGGGGTTCTGCCAAAAGATAGCAAAATCTGCTATAATTATAATTATGGCAGCAAGCACTCCCATCACATTCTTCTTCTCAAGATCAATTTTTCCTATTTTCATTTTTGTTTTTTTTTGATAATTAACTTCGTTTTTGTTTACTTTTTAACTGTGCTTGGTTGTTTTAACCATTGAACTCAATTAAATTGTTCTATCAAGAACCTTGTTAATTTATCGGTTCTTGAGTACCCTAAAATTGCGAGCAATTTTTTGGTATCCAAGGTTTTATTTTTTACCTCTTTTGTTATCCTATTTTTTATTTACCTCTTTTTTATTATAATACTCCATTTTAATATGCCGGCTGGCTTAAATGCAAATAAGCCAGAAATACAACATTTATTAAAGAGACAATCAAAATGATAACTGTTGCGAGCATTCCAGAACTCATGCCTATGCCAATGCCACCAACACTCATTAATATTAATAATAGTGTAAGAATCATAGGAGCAGCAATTACAATGCTAATGTAAACATCCATAAAAGTTTCAGCTGATTTTGCATATTTCTCCCTTTCTAATCTATATTCAAATAATAGAGTTTCAGCTCTCTTGTCTAAGAATTCATTTAAACTTCCTCCAGACGAAATAGTTGTAGCTATACCATTAAGCAGTTCAGCAAATTTCAAACTAGATGTTTCTCTTGCTGTATTTTTCAAAGCAGAAATAAGATCATAGCCATAAACATTAACCTGATTTATAATCTTCCTTACTTCTTTTCCAGTATTAGGATAGTCTCTTTCCAAGCCAACTATTCTGAATATCTGGCTGGGCTCTATTCCTGAGCCAGCTATTGCAGACATATGTAATGCAACAAAAGGCAGCTCCTGATTAATCTTGCTTCCCAAACTTTGTTTCTCAGCATACGGATAAAAATAATAGGAAAAGAAAGTCAGGCAGGGCAGCCCAGGAATTAATAATAATCCAATTAGCAAATTGTTCAAGCTAAAAGAAAAGATTATTAGGAAAATGCATATAATTATCCCAAGAATCAAAGCCAATGTTGAAGACAAGAAAGTCATTGATAAATAGCTGGGTAATAGATAGGGCATATTGGATTTTCTTAAACTTGCTCCAAGTTTGGCAAACTTTCCTTTTTCAACCAATCCTGAACTTAGCTTGAAGAAAAATCTATTTGAAAGTTTAGCATAAAACCTCGCTCTTCTGAAATCAAAGAACATCTTTCCAACCGGTTTTTTTTCTTTTTCAAGCTTGCCCAAGGCTTTCCTATTCAAAACTAGTTTCTCCATAAACTTCTTCTTATCTTCTTCTTTAATTGTCACAAGCACTTTCTTCCCACCAAGATTATATCCCAGTTTAACAAGTCCTTTTGCTTCTTCAACCTTGCCGTCTATTTTTTTAAACAAGTTTATTGAGTTTACAAGTTCTGGAATTGAATTATTTATTATCATAAGCTGCTCAAAGCACGAACTTATAGCTTGCTCTAGAACCTTTTTCTCTTCTATCCTCTTTTCATAGGGATAAAGCTTCTCAACATTATACAGCTGCGAATAGAATACAAATAGTTCATTAATTATGCTCTTTTCTCTTTCAAGATTCTGTTTTAAACTTTCAATTGCCATTTTCTAATAAACTTGAGACCTCCTTCTGCAGCTTGAGAAGTTCTTCTTTCTCATTTTTTAAAGATTCTGCATCTTTTTTATCCATTGATTTTTCTAATCTCTTCTCTAGCAGCAGCATTGATTCAATTGCCTGTGCTATTAACCCAATTTCTTCAAGATTCATTTTTCACCTTTTTTGTATTTTTATTTTTTCTAGGAGTATTCCAGTAGGGAGATTTGCATTTAGGGCACACCATTGGCTCACTTTTGTTTCTAGCAACCCATTGATGGCTACATCTCTCACAGATATAGCCCCCTATTTTTATTTTTCCCATGTTAAATTTCTTTGGAATTTAATCAGTCAGAAAATTCTTAATTTTCTGGATTTTTGTTTATTGGTAGTAACTAACTTCGTTTTGTATACTGGGTAATTGTCTTCATTGGTTTTTTAATTAACCAAACCAATCTTACAAGTTAAGTTTACTGAACTAGTTTACCATTTAATTCTCAGTATTCGTACTTCTCTAGTTAATTATATACCTAATAGTAATATACTATAGGTATATAAACTTAACTATATAACTAATAATCAAGTAGCTTGATTAATAGAAACACTATACCTAGCAAGAACAGCTTCAGGATTCTTATAGTAATCATTTATTTCTCTCTGAACTCTCTCAAAGCCAAATATCTTTCTTTTAAACATCTCAAAAAGCAGCTTAGTCCTCAGCTCAAATTCTTTCTGTATCTCTTCTTTTGTCAAACCATATCTTATCATAATCTTGTCAAAAACCTTGCTATCTTTCTTAAAATAGAACTTGTCATCAGCAGGATTCCAGGAAAAAGGCGTATTGGTGAAGGCAACTCCATCGGGGTTTACTTTAACAACTTCAACTATGCTTCTCAATTTTCTTGTTTGTTCTTTTTTGACAATAGCATGACTCATTATTGCAACAGCATCAAGAGTATTTACAAGTGTAGGAGACAGCTCAATAGGGGGAGTTTCTAATCTCTTTATTACAGTATCTACAGAATCTGCGTGCATTGTGCTTATTGAACTATGCCCAGAAGCCATTCCCTGAAACAAAACAAATGCTTCTTTTCCTCTTACCTCCCCAACAATAACATAATCCGGGTTTTGTCTAAAAGAATTTTTAAGCAAACTAAACATATCAACCTCCCCTGCTTTTCCAACCCCTATTGCAGTCCTTGCAACAGATGGCAGCCAGTTTTCTCGTTGTAATGAGATTTCTTTTGTATCTTCAATTGAAACAACTCTCGCTTCAGGTGGTATAAAGAAGGCCAGGGCATTCAGCAAGGTAGTTTTTCCAGAAGCTGTTCCTCCTGTAATAAGGATATTTGACTTATACTGAATTAGCAACCAGAAATAAGCAAGCATCTCCGGGCTTGCAGTATTAAAAGCAATAAGCTGAGTTGGAGTCCACGGAACTTTTGTAAACTTTCTAACAGTAAAAGTAGGTCCTCTAGAAGTAACATCAGCGGTATAGGTTGCATTTATTCTAGAGCCGTCTGGCAAAGTTCCATCAAGCAAAGGATTAGCATAACTTATGTATCTCCCGCACCTCTGAGCAAGCTTCTCCACAAAGCTCGCAAGCTTCTCCACATCTTTAAAAACAATATTTGTTTTCACGTTTCTATAAACTCTATGAATAATATAGATGGGAGTATTAATCCCGTTGCACTCTATATCTTCTATAAAATAGTCCCTTGTTAATGGCTCAACTTCATTTAATCCAATAAAGTTTCTAAACAAATAGTAGAAAATCTTTCTGTAGGAATCTTCATTAATTTTTATTCCAAGCTCATCAATAAGCAATTTAGTACTATTATCGATATATTCTATCATTGCCTCTGGAGTTCTCTCTTCCAGAACATTGATATTTATTATTTCCCTCATATTTATTTCAAGTCTGTCAAACATGGCGTGTTCTTCTTCATTCAAAACAGGTTCTTCCAACTCATAGATAAGCTCGTTTTCCTTGCTGTCCCAGTATATGTGGGCAAATGCATATGGGGGGAGTAGAGCATATCTCACATCAATCTTGGTTTTGTCATCTGATTTAGCAAGTGCAGGAACACTAGCCTTTAAATCAATTGTAATGTTTTCCATTTTAAATCTCTTTTGAGTTTGAAAGACAGAAATTATCAGATTTCTGTATATTTGCCTCTTTTCTATACATACTAGAGAAAGATAATATATAAAGTTTACTTAATGCTTCTTGTTTGAATTGATAAATGATAAACGATTTCAGTTGACAGGTTGTGGGTCTTCATTGGTTTAAAAAATTGTTTGCTTTAATTATCCATCTTGAAACAATTACCAAGTATACAAAAACAGCAGTTTAATATTTACCAACAAATCTATCCAGAACTAAAATCAATATTCATGAAATTGCCAACTCTGCCATTATTAGCTATATTAAGTTTATAGTTTGTCGGGCTAGAAGTGAATGTTTTTTCCTTATCTTGAGAAGAATAAGTCACATTCAAAACATTAGAGTAGTCCAGTCTTAGACTTACTTTAAAATTTTTGTCTTTTCCTGTTGTTAATATCTTGATATCGTCCCCAACTTCCTTATCTAGCTCACTATACTGATACTTACTATCCATAGAAAAAACAATCCAGTCATTCTCAGAATCAATCTTCAGTTCACCTTTCTTGATACTCAACTCTACAACTCTGGAATTTCCTGCCCCATAGTATCTTACATCTTCTACTTGAGTTTTTATGTTTCTTAGCAATTCCTCACTTTGACTTAATATTGTCTGATCTTTTTTTGCATCAATGCTAGGCTTAACAACAGCGAGTATAATTCCCATTATAGCTAAGCCTATAAGTGTGTATATAACAGTTTCAACCCAAACCTGCCCCTTGCCTCTTTTCATTCTCATTGAAAGAAAAACAGATTAATAAATCTTGTTGTTAATAGAAAAAATTTAGAACCCAATTCTCAAGCTAATCATAATTAAAAAGTTTACAAAATAGTTTTCAATTTATTAGCAATTAAAAATAAAAAAACAAAATAAAAATTAAGCTTCTGGACAGACTTCAATTGTAAATTCAGAAGCTGTGCAAATCTTATCATTTTTTTGCAATGGAGCAATGCTTATCTTGTTTCCCGGATAATCAAATTGATATTTCTTACTTTCTCCTGGATTTGGCAGTACTATGGTGGCTATATCATAAGCAGATGTTGTTTTATTATACAACATAACTCCCTCAATTAGTCCTGGAGAAACCCTATAACTTTTTGATTCACCACTTGAATCTTGAATACTGACAGCAAAACCCTTTACTTCAAGCTCCTGCATTCCTCTTTCAACAATTAAATCAGTATTAGCTGTATTATAACAACTAGTTCCCGATATCTTAAAGTAATCATTCAAATCAAAACAGCTTTTGCTTCCTGAAAGATTATCCTTAATCATTGGAACCACAAATGCCACAATCAAGCCAATTGCAACTATCACCACAAGTATAAGCATGACAGAAGAAATAATCTCACTTAAACCCTTCTTATCCTTCATTATTAACTAGCACCTCCTTTTTCCACCTTAAAACTGTTTTCGCAAATAGAAGATTTTTTAGAAGTGCTCCCTTCTCCCAATAAAACAGGATATATTTCTAGAGAGTCATATTCAGTGGGAATATCATAACTGGCGGTTTGCCCTATGCCCAAACCCCCTTCAGCATCAACTGTTTCTTTTGCTCCCTGATTAACCCCCATTACCTTAAGTTGATAAACAGCGATATTCCCAGAATTAACTACATCTAGTACAGAGCCATCATACTCTGCATCAAGACTAACTTTATCGCAAGCATACTTAATATTCTCCCCCTCTTTTATTACGCTTTCAGAGATAAAGCCTCGCGCCCATAAAAGTATTATCACAGCAAGAACAACAACTATAGCAATCAAAAGAACAGTTGCTATAACTGGAGATATAGCTTTTTTATTCATATTAGAACTAGATAATTCTTGTTTAAAAATCTATCTTTGGGTTGTTAAAAATAAAACTATTTCAGTCGCAGGGTTGAAAACAATTCGCACTTCCAAATAATAGTGAGATAGTGAAATGCGGATTGTTTTGTGGGTGTTCTTGGTTTGGAAACAATTACCACAAATGCTCGGTTTAATTAGAGAGTATACAAAGCGGGGCTATTTTTTACCTTTAAACCAATTCTAGCAATCAATCTTCTGCCTAACAGCCGAGTTTGAGCAAATAGTCATTTTTCCTTCAACAAGCTTTATAGGGGTTATTTCTATTTCAGCAATAGTTTTGTCATCAGGATATGCAAATTCTTCCACGAAAACTTCGCTTGAATTAATAAGCTTGAATATTCTCCCTGTTGCGCTTACAGGGGTTATTCCCATCAAATCCTTGCCCGCAAGCCCATCTTCTTTAACAGCATATCTCGCGAGAAAACCATTTATATCAAATAATCCATTATTTTTTATTATTACCTGAAGATGATTGCCAAGACAGTTGTAGCTTTGAATTGACAAAGCTAAATTCTCAGGACAAGCTTTTTCTTCTTTAGGGACTTGATTTTTAAGCCAGGTGTAAACCAACAAGCTCAAGCTTATTGCAATAACAATTAGCAAAACATATCCCACTATTTCACTTAAACCTCGTTTATTTTGTTTCATTTTTGTTGTTTATAATAACTAACTGATGTTTTCAGCAAACTTTTTTATTGTGCAAGCAATTTTTTTAATCACTGAACTCCAATTTTCCTGCGTATCAAGAACTTTGTTTATTTATCAGTTCTTGACTACCCTAAAATTGCCAATCTTGAAATCAATTTTTTGGTATCAAAGATTTCTTCTTTTTACCTCTGAGTCATATTATCTAAGCTAGTTTTTATTTAATTCTTTATTATTATTATTATTATTATTCTTCCTGTGTAGCATATTTACCCTCTCTGATTACAAAAAAGAAATTTTCCCCTTCTTTTATAGTCATGGAATATCTTATCTTATTAAATTCTATGCTCACATTGTTCCCTTCAGGCCTAAAACTATATTTCTGAGTATCTACCCCCTCAATAGGAATTCTTGTTTCTCCCCCTCCGATAATCAAACTTATTCCCCCAGCACTCGAGTTTGTCAATCCCAAAACAGTTATCTTCTCTGCGTCTCCATAAATAAAAACCCAATCCCCCTCAATATCATTTTCTAGAGCATACTTATAGTACTCCTTTGTCCAGTGTGTTATCAGAGAATCC
>JAPLYA010000018.1 GCA_026395775.1 Candidatus Pacearchaeota archaeon | reverse complement strand
AGCTTGCAAGGCAGTTGAGAATGCTGGCTGAAATATCAAGAAAAAAATCAATCCCTGTTATTATAACCAACCAGGTTTACACTAATTTTTCAGACGAGAAAAAAGAAAAAGAGATACACATGGTTGGCGGAGATATTTTGAAATATTGGAGCAAATGTTTACTAGAAATTCAAGTAGAAAGAGGAAAAAGAACATTAATAATTAGAAAACACAGATCTATGAAAGAAAACTCTTTAGATTTTTATATCCTAAATTCAGGAGTGAAGAGAAGGGGTTGGTTGTGATAATTTTGAGAGGTAAAAATAAAGCTAATTTGTATAAGAAAAGGGGGTTTTCAAGCTTTGAATTCAATTCAATTACAAAATCAATCATAATTAAAAAGTCTAAAAACGAAGTTAGTTATTACCTCTGGGCAATCATCAACAATAGAAAAAAATTATTTCTTAGCAACTAAATCTATGCAGACACCAGCAGCAACAGTTGCTCCAGCATCTCTGATTGCAAATCTTGCCATATGCGGGTTATCTTTCTGTCTTTCTAAAACCAGATTTCCCATTGGCTTTATCCTGACAATAGCAACATCTCCATTTTTCAAAAAGTCTGGATTTTCCTGTGAGGCTTGGCCTGTTTTTGGATCAAGTTTTTTCTGTAATTCAATAAACTGGCATGGAACTTGTGCTGTGTGAATATGAAAAACAGGTGTATAGCCTTTTGCAATAACAGTTGGGTGGTTGATTATAGCTATCTGAGCAGTAAACTCTTCAACTACTAGGGCAGGATTTGAAGCATCGCAGATAACATCTCCTCTTGCAATATCTTTCTTTCCAACTCCTCTTATATTGATTCCAACATTATCTCCGGCTATAGCTTCTGTTAATTGTTCATGATGCATTTCAATTGTTTTAACTTCTCCTTCAACTCCTTTTCCAGTTCTTCCTGGCAGAATTATAACTTTTTGCCCTGGCTTCATCTTTCCTGTTTCTATTTTTCCAACAGGAACAGTTCCAATTCCAGTAATTTCATAAACATCTTGTATTGGCATTCTTAGAGGTAATTCAATAGGTTTTTGAGGCTCTGTGAATAAATCTAATTGCTCTAGGATTGTTGGCCCTTTGTACCAAGCCATATTTGTTGATTTCTTAGCAACATTATCTCCTTTAAATCCAGAAGCTGCAATAAAGGTTGTTTTTTCGGGATTAATGCCCACAGCTTTTAGTAATGTTGATAAATCTGTTTTGACTTTATTGAACTTAGCTTCATCAAACTTAACAGTATCCATCTGGTTGATTATAACAGCTATTTGTTCAACACCCATTGTTCTTAACAACCATAAATGCTCTTTTGTCTGGGGCATAACTCCATGTTGGACTGCAACAACTAAGAAAGCTGCATCAGCTTGGCTTGCTCCAGTAATCATGTTCTTGACAAAGTCTTTATGACCTGGAGCGTCAATAATTGTAACTTCAAATTTCTGGGTTATTAATTTCTTGTAAGACAAATCAATTGTAACTCCTCTTTCTCTTTCTTCCTTGAATCTGTCCATAACAAATGCAAATTCAAATCCTACTTTGCCATGCTTCTGAGCTTCTTCTTTCAACTTATTAAGTTCCTGTTCGGGTATTAATCCAGAATCATACATAAGTCTGCCTATAGCTGTAGATTTTCCGTGGTCTACATGTCCAACGAATACAACATTCATATTTGGTTTTATTCTTGCCATTTTTACAAATCCATTAGGATTTTAAAAAGCTAGAAATTATCAAATTTCTAGATGTTAAAATCGTAAGATTTTAATCTGATTTTTAATCAGTAAAGTGTTAAAAAATTCTGGGTTTTTAAACCTTTCGAAGTTTAATTTTGAATCCTTTTTGGTATATATTAAGATTTGAAATATGATAATACTACCTAATTTCATATTGCCCTGTAGCAGGATTATATATAATTGTTCTCCGAGTACTTGAATAAACAGGAGTTT
Source organism: Candidatus Pacearchaeota archaeon (assembly GCA_026395775.1). GTDB lineage: Archaea > Nanobdellota > Nanobdellia > Pacearchaeales > GW2011-AR1 > JAPLYA01. Next base: position 3,176 of record JAPLYA010000018.1, on the reverse strand, counting down.
TTGCTCACTCCTCCGCTAATCTTTTCAGGGCAGCTTGGTCTCTTGCTTGAATTACTTCCCAACCATCTTTTGCCTTGCCAAGATCTTTATAATCATTTACATGCTCATGTCTTTCTTTTTCCTTTAAATCTTCTGCCTTCATGCTTCTTATGACCCATGTTAAAAAATCAATAATCTGGTGGTTTAAAACCATTGTTATGATTGAGAATATAGTTGATAAGAAATCTAGTTATTAATCTTCAATTGGCTCAAGTCTTCCTTCATACGTTCTTTCAATCAAATCCAGGGCTTCTTCTCTATTCCGAGGTATTCTGCCACATGTAAAATACTGCCCTCTAAATTTTTCTTCATGAGGATTTACTTTTTCTAAAATCTCATAAAAGAAAATCCCTGTTTCATTTGGTAAAATATAAGCCCTTAAAACTCTGAAAGTAAAATTAACCTTAGGCAAGTTAAATTCACAGCCATGAACTCCATTTATTGGTTCATAACCTACGGGTAATTTTTCTCTCATAAAAAAGCTTCATATTAAGAGTTTAAAAACAAATATGTGATTGAGAATATAATAATAAAAGAATATAATTTTAAGTATATTCAAGAACAAGCACTAAGGTTAAGTAAACAAAACGAAGTTAGTTATTAACTTTCAAGAAACACCCTGAAAACCAGGTTATTGGTTTTCAGCTAAACCTTTTCTCTGTCTTATCTTCTTGATTGTTTCTGTTTGCAGTTCATTTGGCATTTTCTCAAATGATTGATCAACTAAGTTTGAAACTCCCCTGCCTTCAGTTGCACTTCTTAAATCATTGCTCCATCCAATCATTTCAGCAACAGGAATCTTGGCTTTCAAAGTTACATCTGATTCTTGTCTAACCTCAAGTAATTGCCCTCTCTTGCTTGCAACTAATCCTGTTAAAGGAGACAAAAAGTCAGTAGGAGCTTCAATTAAATAAGTCTGAATAGGCTCAAATAAGCAAGCTTTGCCCTCTTTCATTGCAAGATACAAAGCATCTCGAACAGCAGGATAAACTTGAGCTGGTCCTCTATGAATTGCATCTTCATGAAGTTTAATATCAACCAGGGATATTTTCATCTTCATGCAAGGTTCTCTGGCTAATGGGCCTGAATCAACAACTTGTTCAAATGCGTCAAGTAGTAGCTCAAGAACTTCACTCATCTGCACAACCCCTCTTGTTGTATCAATAAAAACATTTCCTTTGTAAATCTCTCTGTATTGTCTTATTTCCTCATTGCTTATCCCAAGCTCTCTTAATTTATTAAACAAAATTTCATCTTTTTTCTTTATTCTGCCTTCTGCAATCTCTCCATTCTTAATTGCTTTATAAACCCCATCGTCCAATGGCTCTGCAACAATAAAGAAGTCATTATGCTTATTTGGAGATCTTCCGCCGGCGATTCCAGATTTTATCAAAACAGTTTCTCTGAAGACAACAATAGGACTAGAGGTTCTTACATCTACTCCTTTTTCTGTTTTAATCCTGTTTTCAATAATCTCAAGATGCAATTCGCCCATTCCGGATATTAAGTTCTCTCCGGTTTCCTCGTTAATTTCAACCTTAATTGAAGGGTCTTCTTTTGCAACCTTTCTCAAAACTTCAATTAGCTTTGGCAAGTCATTTGGTTTAGCTACTTCAATTGCTTTTGTGATAACAGGCTCAAATATATGTTTTAGTTCTTCAAATGGAGTTTCTGGCTCAAGAGTTATTGTCTCTCCAGCTTCTCCTGTAATTCCAGCAATCGCGATAACATTCCCGGGACCTATTTCATCCAGCTGTTCTGGTTTAATTCCATTATAAATTAAAACTTGTTGTACTCTCTGTTTTTGTTTTGCAAGATTCAAGTAAACTTCTTGCCCTTGTTTCAATGTTCCTGAGAATAATCTTCCTGCTGAAATTTCCTTGCCTGATTTGGGATCGATAACAATTCTAGTTATAACAAAAGCAGGCTTACCTTTTGGATCGCATTGCATAAGATTTTTTCCAAACTCGCTTTCTAAGTCACCATGCCAGATTTTTGGAATTCTGTATTTCTGTGCTTCTAGGGGGTTTGGTAAATGCTTTACAACCATATCTAGCAGAACTTCATAGAGAGGAGCATTTTCCCAGCACCATTTCTTTCTTCCTTCTTCATCCATACTATAAATATTTAGAATATCTTTAAAGCTAATTCCTTTTTTCTTCATAAAAGGAACAGACAAGGCCCAGTTATCTCTTGCGCTACCAAAAGCCACACTTCCATCATTAATATCAACCAACCATTTGTCTTTAAATTCAGTTTCTGCAATTTTATGAATCAGCTCATTAAACTCCTTGAAAATTTTGATAAATCTAGCTTGCATTGCCTCTGGAGTTAACTTTAATTCTTTGATTAATCTGTCAACCTTATTGATAAATAAAACAGGGCGAACTCTTTCTCTTAAAGCTTGCTTAATTACAGTTTCTGTCTGGGGCATAATTCCTTCACTTGCGCATACAAGAACAATTGTTCCATCAATGGCTCTCATTGCTCTTGTTACATTGCCTGAGAAATCAACATGCCCAGGAGTATCAATCAAATTAACTAAATATTCTTTACCGTGAAAGTTATGGACCATGGAAACATTAGCTGCATCAACAGTCAATAGTCTTTCTTGCTCATCAGAATGTTGCCAGGTTGCCATGCCCTCGTCTAGGTCTCCCGCATTTTTTGCAGCCATGTAGCCAGAAGCTGCAAGAAGATTGTCAGTTAGTGCCGTTTTTCCGTGGTGTATATGAGCAGAGGTAGCTATATTTCTAATTTGTTCTTGCTTAGTGCTAATTCTTTTTATTTTTTCGAGTTGTGTTTCTTTTTCTGCAATCTTAAGTTCCTCCTCTAATTATAGGATTTTGAATATTTCTAAATACAATGTCAAGGAACCTGACTAATTATCGTTCCTTGAACACCCTAAAAACTTCTGAAATTAACCAGAGTTTTTTTGGTTTAGAACATAATCTAATCAAAAAAATAGTTTTTAAATGTTATGCTTATTCTAAGATTGTATAAGCTAGGGACATATGTCCTAGGCAAAACCGAAAATTAGTTCTGCTTGAGGTTTTATATTTCTTCATGAAAAAAGGAGAAATAAGAAAAGAGTTTTTCAAGCTGAAAATTAAAGGACATACAAACAATCAATGCAG
>JAPLYA010000073.1 GCA_026395775.1 Candidatus Pacearchaeota archaeon | reverse complement strand
AAGGGAAAAACTCCAGCAGAAATGGCAGAGATAAATTTGAAACTGGGGAGGAATAAGATTTTGAATTTAATCAGAAAAATGGGGAAGATGTTGCACCATTCGCTAAGATGACAGTATCTTATTCATGAAACTTGATAGTTTTGAGGATTTTTAAAAGTTATGAACTTGAGAGGTAAAGAATAAGCTAAAGCTTTTGTTTACTTAACTTCTGTGCAAGCGCGGGGGTAATTGTATTCCAAACCAATCGGCTTTGACTTTCTTGTTTACTGAAATAGTTTTAATTTATTAATAGTTATCACAATAATGCTTAAATAGCTCGGGGAGTTAATTAAAACATGGCTCGAATTCATGATGATGCTTGCAGATTTTCTTCTTGTTTGGGTTGTAGATATGTTGGGTTTAGAGAAAAAACTTACGGTATTGAAAAGGTTGAGAGGGGAGCTGGTTGTATTCATCCTGAAGCAGAGGATGATTTGGAAACAAGCACATCGACACCTATGCCGGATTTTAGTCATATACCCAACGAGTTAGAAATAAGGGCTGTTAATTACTTTATTAATTACAGTATGCAGACTAGATTACGCCATGCTGGATTCTAGAATTAAAAACTAACTTCGTCAGTATCTGAGTTGTGGGGTTGGTTTGAAATTGGGTTTCTGTAACTTGGGGGGGTTAGTAACCCCCTTTTATGTCTTTTCTTAACTCTTTCTCTTTTTGGGTTAAAACCTTTTTCTCTTAATAGCTGAAATATCTCCTCTTTATATTTGACTGTATGAAGCATCTGGTGGTGGTTTGGACATAAACCAACCAGATTATCTGAAGAGGTATTGGCTTTGTTGTAGTCTAAATGATGTAAGGCGACAAACTTATCAAAACCACAAACAGCACATTTTTCTGTTAACTTTTTATAAGTCTCAAACTCAATACTGTGCCATTTCATGTAGTTTTTTGCTTTTTGATATTCTAGTCTATAAACAATATATTGAAAAAGCTGAATTAAAAGAAGGTGATGAACTAGAGGTTGATGTATCTAAACATCAGATTGGCTTAAAAAAGCGATCATAGTGCGTTTTTAGGGTTCAAAAACGAGTTCTGTTAATGCTTCTTATCAGAACCTTTTTGGGTTTTTTCTCTTTTATTGTGAACTAAGGTTGGGTTAGTGAAAGAAAACAGATTTAAGCTAATAAATCTTTGTGCTAAAATCCAACAAGAAAGAGAATGATTATAAGTCCACCATTTCTCTTGGTGGTTGGGGATTAGAAGAATCTTTAAGTGGTGGGCTTTCTCGTGGTGGTTGTAGGGTTTGTGCTCGGGTTTCAAGTTCTGATTTTGCTGCATGAACCATTATTATTTGTTGCTCACCAATTGTTGGTGAACCTCTCGGTTTTGTGATTGAAGACTCTACTATGATGGGTCTCTCTATTCTAAAAACCAAATAACTTCCTTGTCTCCCATTACTTAATCTAAGCTCTTCTCCCAGCCCGGGTGTCTCACCAGTTATTTCTAATTGTTCTTTACAATGCTTATCTTCAGAGCTGAGATATAATCTTAATGAATAATTAGCCATAGTTCTCTCTATTCTTTCAACTATTTAAGCATTATTGTGCTGGAGAATAATAATCTTGAACTAAGGTGAGCTTAGTTATGTTACTGATTGAGAGATAAAAAGAAACTATTCCCTGCCTCAAAGGTAATTGTGTTGATGAGGGCAATTGAATCGCTAATGAACCCCATTAAAAAGTTAACAAAAGCGAAGCTTATTTATTACCAATAAAAGAGCTATTATTCTAGTAATCTGGAGCTCAATAAGATGAGAAGAACGCCAATTGCTGTCAAAAAGATTGCTGAAAGAAGATCTGAGATTATTGGAGTGAGCTGCTTTAAATCCTGAAACATGTTGAAAGCTAGTTCAAGAACATAGTCTTTCCAGGCATAGGCTATTAGAAAACCAATTGCAGCTGCAATTGCCAGTCTTGATTGTCTTTTCAATTCCTTTAAAAATTTTGATTTCATTTTGATTTTATTTAGGTTTCGTGATGCAAGGACAGCTCTTTTCTTGAGAGTTTATGCCCCACATTCACGGCATGCAATATAAATGATAAAAAAGTTGCTTGAAGAAAACAGAGAAACTTGCTTTTCTTTTTACACCTCTTAGCTGGTTTGGCCATGTTTTAAACTAGGAAAAATGGATTTTTAAAGCTTATTTGAACTAAGGTTAGCTTAGTTATTTATACCTAAAGTAGCTGAAGTATGCCCCAGATTACTAGATACAAACCAACTGCATATCTCAAAAGCTTTGGCCAGACTAAAACTAAAGCACCAACAACTATTGCTAAAATAGCTGAAATTTGTAATGTTATTGCTATTGCCATACTAGATATAGAACTGGGCAGTATTTAACTCTTTTGCAAGGCAAGAAGTTTCTGATATTCTGGGCTGTTTACCTCAATTATCTTATATTTTTTATCGAACTTTCTCTGACGAATTAGCGAGATTGAACCCTCTATAATTAAACCCAAACCTCCAATAAACCAAAACCAATCTGAGGAAATGTCATAAAAACCAAGGAGCTTGCCTAGTGTTCCTATAGTCATGACTACCCCAACAACAATAAACGTCTCCTGCCTGCCCAAATACTCCAAACCTCTTTTCATATATTTAATCTTATTTTTTAGGTATATAAATCTTTTTACAGGTGTTTTTATACTTATTTGCGGGTGTTTAAGACTGTTTAAGGCTGTTCAAACAGCTGTTTAAAGCGAAAAATAGGTGTTTAAGTGCTGTTTACTGTGGCAAACAGCCTGTTTTTTGGCGGTGTTTGAAAGGCTGAAAAAATGCAAAAACTTTGCTTACTGGCGGGTTTTTGTCGTCGGATAATAGTAAAAAGAAAAGATTTATAAATAAGTTTTTGCTAAAAGATACATGTTTGAATGGTTATTTGGGAAGAAAAAAGAGGATGATGAGTTGAAAATAGAGGTTAGACAGAGTTTTGAGAATGTAAAAAAAGATATTGAGAACATAAGTAAGTGGATTAAACACCTAAACAGCCAGAATTCTAAGCAAGAATTTAAGTTTTCGGATGTTGAAGCAAGATTATCGTCGATTGAAGAAGATCTTGGAGGATTGAAAAATTCTATTGCGATGCTAGATCTGAGCAGAATTAAACAGGTGTTTAAAACACCAACAGGTGTTTATGGCAAACAAACAGCTGTTCAAGCTGTTCAAAGTGCTGTTCAAACAGCTGTTCAAACAGGTGAAATAGTCAATTTAACAAGCTTCAGTTTAATGGAAAGAGCTTTGATAATGGTGCTGCTAAACTCAGATATGAAGTTGAGCTATGATGATCTGGCTGCAATGACTGGAAAAAGCAGAGCTACAATTAGAGGGCAAGTGAACGCGATAAAACAGAAAAGTGAGGGGCTAGTTGAGGAGATAATAGAGAGAAACGGGAAAAAGAGAGTCTTTATACCTCAAGAAATCAAGGAAAAACTGCTCAAAAACGTAAAAGTGAGAGTTAATGATAGCAGGAAAAGAAGAAAAAAGCCTGAAATTGAGTGATTTAATGTGGAAAAGTGAGATTAGAGAAAAGTCATACTTGTAAAAAAGTCTAGAATAGGCAAAAATGAGAGTTTTAGACTGTAATAGACTAGAATCAAGTAAAAGTGAGTGAGAGTTAAATACTGGAAAAACCAGAAAGAGAAAAAGGGTTAGATTGCCAGGAAAGCCAAAAATGGGCTTTTTAAGGCTTAAAACCAGAAAAAACAGAGGAATTGAAAAATTTAGCTAGAGATAGCCTCGTTAGTATTTCGTTATGCCGAATAAATCCCTTTTTTAGGTTCTGTAAAGTTAACGGGTGATGAAACCCCAATTTACAGACAATAAAGTTGGTTATACGAACTTTTAATTAAAAATCAATAAATCCGACGATAAAATCAGTTATCACCTTTTAAATTAACACAAGCCTTTTTTAGAGAGTTCTGAGCTTTAGAATTGTTTCCAATGAAGCGATTCTTCTTAGCTCTTGAGAGATGTGGAGTATAATTCGCTTATTATTGAGCTTTTCCTTCAATATGGGGATGCCTTTTTTCTGAATCTTGAGGATATAGTCGCGAATTGAGGATTCTGAGAGATTTAATTTGGTTGCAAGTAGCTTATAATCAACCTCTTGTTTCTCGTCGTCTAATTGGTATATTAATGAAAAAACAGCTAGCTCTTGAGGGGTTATTGCCTTAAATTTTATCCTTAGTTCTTTCTTCAAATTGTCAAGGTTTTCCAGGATCTCTTTGGCTTTCTCTAGATTATCTAGCTTGTCTTTAGAAGATGGGTTTTGAGGGGTTTTTTGCTCTAAAATCATGTGTTGGTCTGTCTGTTGGTTTGTCTGTCTGTCTGTTGGAACCCCCCTGTTTCCTATGGAGAATGGCATATCTTGGCTTTTTAAGGCTTTATAGGCCAAGTTATCTGTTGGAGTTTCGGGATGTGTTGGAGTATGTGTTGGAATTGCCTGGTTTTCCTGGTTATGTGTTGGAGTGGGATTTAGGAAGTTTTTAAGCCTTAAATCTTCAATAAAGCTTGAAATGAGCTTAAGTTCTGTTTTTAAATCAAGTAGTTCTAGCTTGATTTTCTGGATTTCTTCTCCTAGGTAAAATATATCTTCTTTAACTCTAGAGAAAGCTTGTTTTATAACTTTGTCCATTCTGTTGCTAGTTGTTTGTTTTATATAAGCTTTTAGATATTGGAGAATATATCTTGATTTGAGAGGTAAAGAACAAACTAATTTGTATAAGAATTGTGGGTTTTCTTGACTTTAAATTAAATTCGTGAGCTAAGCACAATTAAAAAGTAAACAAAAACGAAGTTAGTTATTAATTCTGAAAAGAATCAAACATGCTGCTTATAGGCTTGATATGCTTGAGGAGTCAATCTCCATCTTAGTCTTCTCGAGTAGAAGATTCCTTTTGGATTCTGCTTGATTGAAACAACCATGTTCTTATTTCTTAAATCAAACATTAAAGCTTTGATAAATTCTTCATCTCTTGCAATTTCTTCTGCCAAATTAGAAACAAAGCGAGTTTGTGGATATATATGATAAAGTATAGAAAGAATCTGTTCTGCTATTTTATCTCTTTTTTCTTGACTCAATCTCATAAAAAAGATATTCGGTTATGGTTTATATATGTTTGGGAATCAGAAAAACTCTTGTTTAATTTGGGGGTTTTTGGATGCTCAAGGAACCACGAGTTAGTCAAGTTCCTTGACACAATAAACGACAAGTTTCATAAACTTTAAATACAAATTACTTCTAGATAATTAAGAGATTTCTTTATATAGTGTTGAATTATAAAACAAAAATGGCTAAAATTGAAAATGCTAGAATTAGAGAGAGGAAAGAGATTGAGCTAGTCATGCACCCACTAATTAAAGAATGGTTTTTCTCTAGATTTGAAGATTTCAGCTTGCCCCAATTATATGGGGTTATGCCTATCTGGGAGAGAAAGAATATTTTGATTTCAGCTCCAACAGGGGGAACTAAAACATTAACTGCTTTTCTAGCTATTTTAAATTATATTGTTTGTTTGGCTGAAAAAAATGAACTTGAAGATAAGATATATGCTGTTTATTGCTCGCCACTTAAAGCACTTTCAAACGACATATTCAAAAATCTTAATGAACCTCTTGCTGAAATCAGAGAAATAGCTGAGAAAAAAGGGATAAAATTACAAGATATACGAGTGGCATTAAGAACAGGGGATACAACAACAAGCGAGAGGAGCAAACAGGCTAAAAAGATTCCACATATTCTTGTGACTACTCCTGAAACCCTGGCAATAGTCCTGAATGCTCCTAAGTTTAAAGAGAGTTTGAATGCTCTGGAATTCTTGATAATTGATGAGATTCATGCGCTTGCCAATAAAAGGGGGGTTCACTTAAGCTTGAGTTTGGAACGATTA